>DAIMHB010000080.1:0-7834 GCA_036723545.1 Beijerinckiaceae bacterium | reverse complement strand
CCCACCTGCGGTTCCTGCTCAGGCATGTTCACCGCCAATTCCATGAACTGCCTGACGGAGGCGCTGGGGCTGGCTTTGCCGGGCAATGGCTCGATTCTGGCCACTCATGCCGATCGTAAAGAATTGTTCTTGGAGGCCGCGCGCCGGATTGTTGACCTCACCCGCCGCTTTTACGAGCAGAATGACGAGAGCGTTTTGCCGCGCTCCATTGCCAGCTTCAAAGCCTTCCAGAATGCCATGACGCTGGATATTGCGATGGGGGGCTCCACCAATACAGTGCTGCACCTGCTGGCCGCCGCCTATGAGGGCGAGGTCAATTTCACCATGAGCGATATTGATGCCTTGTCGCGCAAAGTGCCGGTGGTGTGCAAGGTTGCGCCTTCCGTGCCGGATATTCACATGGAAGATGTGCACCGCGCCGGGGGCGTGATGGCCATTCTGGGTGAGCTCAATCGCGGTGGGCTTATTCACAATGAATTGCCGACCGTGCATAGCGCGACCATGGCCGAAGCGCTGGCCAAATGGGACATTGCCGTGACCAATGACCCCGATGTGCATCATTTCTTCAAGGCCGCGCCCGGCGGTGTGCCGACACAGGTGGCCTTCAGCCAGAACCGCCGCTATGAGGAACTCGACCTTGACCGCCAGAAGGGCGCGATCCGCACTGTTGAACATGCTTTCAGCAAGGATGGTGGCCTCGCGGTGCTCAGCGGCAATTTGGCGCTGGAGGGCTGCATCGTCAAGACGGCGGGTGTGGACGCCAGCATTCTGAAGTTTACCGGCCCCGCCCGTGTGTTTGAAAGTCAGGATTCGGCTGTCGAGGCCATTTTAGGCAATAAGATCAATAAGGGCGATGTCGTGGTCATCCGCTATGAGGGGCCGCGCGGCGGGCCGGGAATGCAGGAAATGCTCTATCCCACCAGCTATATCAAGTCCAAGGGGCTGGGTAAGGCCTGCGCGCTGGTCACCGACGGGCGCTTTTCGGGCGGCACATCCGGCCTCTCCATCGGCCATGTCTCGCCGGAGGCAGCAGAGGGCGGCTTGATTGCGCTGGTGGAGGAGGGCGATACCATCGAAATCGACATCCCGACCCGCAAAATTCATCTGGCTGTGTCCGAAGCGGAGCTTGCGGCGCGGCGTGCGGCCATGGAAGCCAAGGGCACGGATGCCTGGCATCCGGGCGTGCGCAAACGCAAGGTCTCCACCGCTTTGCAGGCCTATGCCATGCTCACCACCAGCGCCGCGCGCGGCGCCGTGCGCGATGTGAAGACCGCACATAAAAACAGGTGATGAGACAAGGCTGAGCGTAAACTGGAGCTTGTTTTACGCTAATGCCCTCACCCTAACCCTCTCCCAGCGGGAGAGGGAAGCCGTTTGAGTCAGAACGCAACAGGTTTTAGAGCATGCTGTTTTGAGGTGAAAACACACTGTGAGCGTTCCTTCTCCCCGTCATCCTGAGGCTCTCGAAGGATGAACGGGGAGAAGGACAGGATGAGGGGCATAAATCATAAAAATGCCCCTCACCCTAACCCTCTCCCAGAGGGAGAGGGAAGCGTTTGAGCGCCTTTATCCCTCATGCTTGTCGAAGCATGAAGGGGAGAGGGAGACGTTTCCATCTAAGGGCAACAGGCTCTAACCCCGGCTTGGATAATTCGGGCTCTCTCTTGTGATGGTCACGTCATGCACATGGCTTTCGCGCAGGCCCGCCGAGGAGATGCGCACGAACTGTGCCTTATGCTGCAAATCCTCAATGGTTTTTGCGCCGACATAGCCCATGGCTGCGCGCAGGCCGCCCGCCAACTGGTGCAACACACTGCCCACAGGGCCGCGATAGGGCACCTGTCCCTCGATACCCTCCGGCACCAGCTTCAGTGTGTCCTTGATGTCCTGCTGGAAATAACGATCCGCCGAGCCGCGCGCCATAGCCCCGACAGAGCCCATGCCGCGATAGGACTTATAGGAGCGGCCCTGATAGAGAAACACCTCGCCCGGGCTTTCATCTGTGCCAGCCAGCAGCGAACCAATCATCACACAATCCGCCCCCGCCGCAATGGCCTTGGCCAGATCGCCGGAATATTTGATGCCGCCATCGCCGATCACCGGAATATTGTGCTTATGGGCTTCCTCCGCCGCATCCAGAATGGCCGAAAACTGCGGCACGCCGACACCGGCGACAATGCGCGTCGTGCAGATGGAGCCGGGGCCGATGCCGATTTTAACCGCATCCGCGCCCGCGTCGATCAAGGCTTTGGCCCCTTCGGCGGTGGCGACATTGCCCGCAATGACGGCGACAGAATTGGTCAGGCGCTTGATGCGGGCCACCTGATCCAGCACCATCTGGCTGTGGCCATGCGCGGTATCCACAACAACACAATCGACACCAGCATCGATCAGCATTTCGGCACGGGCAAAGCCCTTGTCGCCCACAGTGGAGGCGGCGGCCACCCGCAGGCGGCCCGACTCATCCTTGCAGGCGCTGGGGTAGAGCGTGGCCTTTTCAATGTCCTTGACGGTGATCAGCCCCACACATTGATAGGCATCATCAACCACCAGCAGCTTTTCAATGCGGTGCTGGTGCAGCAGGCGGCGGGCCTCTTCCTTGCTGACGCCGCCCTCACGCACAGTAATCAGCGATTTGGTCATCAGCTCGGAGACAGGCTGATTGGGATTGTCGGCAAAGCGCACATCGCGGTTGGTGAGAATGCCCACCAGGCGGCCTGGCTTGCCGGTATAAGCGCGCTCCACCACCGGAATGCCGGAAATGCCATGATATTTCATCAGGTCCAAAGCATCGGACAGGGGCTGCTCCGGATAGATTAGAATCGGATTGACCACCATGCCGCTTTCATAGCGCTTGACCTTGCGCACCTCCTCGGCCTGCTGCTCGGGCTCCAGATTGCGGTGAATGACGCCAATGCCGCCCGCCTGCGCCATGGCAATGGCCAGCCGCGCTTCGGTCACTGTGTCCATAGCCGAAGATATAATGGGCAGGTTCAGCCAGATGTCCTTGGTCAGGCGGGTGCGGACATTGACCTCGGAGGGCATAACCTCCGAATGGCCGGGCTTGAGCAGAACATCGTCAAAGGCCAGCGCCTCAACAAAACGTGACCGCGACGGGGTGTAATCAATGGACATGGCCTACTCCTGATGGCACCTGCTGCGTGCCGGATGGGGTAACACTGTTTTACGGGGTTTTTCACCGCACATAACAGCGAAACATCGTATGAGTTGGCAATGGCTCATAGCACGACAGGCGCGCATGTCAAAAGACAAAGACTGTGCAAAGGCGCTTTCTCCGCTTTATAATTGGGCCTGTGACAATTTGGCGGACGGGGCGCTGCACTCTTGATTGTGGTGGCCAGAGTCTTATCTGGCGATAAAATGGCGCTAGCCAAGCGAAACTGTCTGGCTAGAATAAGATTAAAAAAAGATAGAGGGAGAAACAAAAGGTGGGTGTTACGCACGAGCCCTGGCTGGTGGCTTTGTCACTGGGTGTTGCAATTCAGGGTGCTTATGTTGGCTTGACTATCGCTGTCAGTATTGCCGCGTCACGCGGGTTTGAGCGCCGTATCCGGCTTGCGGGGGCCAGTCTTGCGCTTGGTGTCAGCATCTGGGCGATGCATTTTATTGGGATTCTCGCGGCGCGTCTGCCGCAAAATGTCGATTATCTGGTTTTGCCGACCCTGATTTCGTTTCTGGTCTGCGTGCTGGTTGTGTCTGTGGCGCTTCTGGTGGCCAGCACCGATGTCTCACCCCGCTGGAAGGTGATGGCCGCTGCGGTTTTTATGGGCTCCGGTATCACTTCCATGCATTATATCGGCATGATGGCGCTGCATAACAGCATGATGATGCATCACAATCCGTTTTTTATTATTTTGAGCGTGATCATCAGCATTGCCGCCTCAGCGCTGGCTTTGCATAATTCGTTTGGAACAGGGCGGCGCGCATCGCCGGTGCTGGCCGCCGTGACGCTGGGCTTTGCCATTTCAGCCATGCATTATGTGGCTATGGCGGGCTTGACGATTATGCCGATGAATGACGCCATGATGACCTCCTCACCCGCGATTTCATCCGATTTTTTGGCCATTGTTGTGGCTATGGTGGCTTTTTTTGTTTCCGGTATTTTTTTCCTCACCTTATTGCCGGAGCGCGGCACAGTTGCTGCGGATTTGCCCTCCAGTGCAACGCAGCCACCGCCAGCACCGCCTCTGCCGCCGATGGATGTGCCGGCAAAGTCTGGTCGCCGTGTTCACGACCGGCTGCCCGTTCAGCACGCCGGCTCAACCCGCATGATGCCGGTGGACCAGATTTATGCTGTGCAGGCCAATGGTCATTACACTTTATGTTTTGACGGCACGGATGATCATTTTTGCTCGCTTTCGATCAGCGATGTCGCTGAGCGGCTTGATCCGGCCCTGTTTCTGCGCGTCCACCGCAGTCATCTGGTGAATATGAATCATGTTCTCGGCCTGAAAAAGGTTGCTGATGGAAGCGTTGTCGAACTTGCCGGTTCGGTGCGGCGCACCATTCCCATCAGCCGCACACAGGTGAACATCCTCAAAGCCTATCTTGAGGAACGGGGCCGATAATAGGTCAGTAAATCTGTCGCAATTCGTGCAGATTCAACTGCATTTCGTGCAAATTTCTGTCGTTTCAGGAATCTGAGGCTGTGAAATTTTGTGGCTCAGCCACATTCATACCAAGTCCTTACAGGCGCATGGCCTAAACAAAATGTATGGGCAACAAACTTTCCGAGGGGGGAGACTGGTATGATTCCGGGTCGTTTCGACTATCACAGACCTGCGTCTGTCGCACAGGCTGTACAATTACTGGCAGAACTTGGTGATGAAGCCCGCCCGCTGGCTGGGGGCCATAGTCTGCTTCCCATGATGAAACTGCGCATGGCAACGCCCGAGCACCTCATTGATTTGGGTGGCATTGCCGAGCTCAAATCCATCACCGACACGGGCAAGTCCATCGTCATCGGTGCCATGGTCACGCAGAATAAAATCATCAGTTCCGAGCTTCTGGCGGAAAAACTGCCGATTTTGCGCGAAACCTCATTGCAGATTGCCGATCCGCAGATTCGCTATGTCGGCACTTTGGGTGGCAATGTCGCCAATGGCGATCCGGGCAATGACATGCCCGCGCTGATGATGTGTCTTGATGCCAGCTATCATGTGGCCGGGCCGGACGGCGCGCGCAGCATTAAGGCCCGTGAATTTTATCATGGTGCCTATGACACCGCCCTGAATGCGGGTGAGCTTGTGACAGCCATTGAAATTCCTTTGCCGCCCGCAGGGCAGGGCCATGCCTATGAAAAGCTGAAGCGCAAGGTTGGTGACTATGCCACCGCCGCCGCCGCTGTCGTGTTGACCATGAGTGGTGGGAAGGTGGCCACCTGGGCCATCGCGCTCACCAATCTGGCCGATACGCCGCTGCTGGCCGAGGAGGCCGCCGCCCTGCTGATCGGCAAGGCGCTCACCCCCGCATTGATTGCTGAGGCCGCCAGTGCTGCCGAGGCGATCACCTCGCCAGCGTCCGACGGACGCGGCCCTGCCGCTTACCGCACCAAAATGGCTGGCGTTATGGTGACACGCGCCCTGAACAGCGCTGCCAAACGCGCAACCGCCTGACCCTTCGGAGAGACCAAATGAGCACGATTGAACAAGTGCCAATCACCCTGACGGTGAACGGCAAGAAAATTCAGCGCTTTGTGGATCCGCGCATGTTGCTGATTCACTTTATCCGTGAGGAAATGACCCTCACCGGCGCACATATTGGCTGCGAAACCAGCCATTGCGGCGCCTGCACTCTGGACATTGACGGCATATCGGTCAAATCCTGCACCATGCTGGCCGTTCAGGCCAATGGCGCTTCGGTGACAACCATTGAGGGCATGGCAGCGGCTGACGGCACATTGCATGTGTTGCAGGAAGCCTTCCGCATGATGCACGGCCTGCAATGTGGCTTCTGCACACCCGGCATGATCATGCGCGCCAGCGTGTTGCTGAAAGAAATTCCCGACCCGACCGAAGAACAGATCCGTTATGGCATTGCCGGCAATATCTGCCGCTGCACCGGATATCAGAACATCGTGAAAGCCATTCAATATGCTGCCGCCAAGCTGAATGGCCGCGCTTACCAGGAGGCCGCAGAATGAACGACATGACCCCCACAAGAGAACAGCGCGAAGCCAGCCTTGAAGGCATGGGCTGCAAGCGCAAGCGCGTTGAAGATGTGCGCTTCACACAGGGCAAAGGCAATTATGTCGATGACCTGAAACTGCCCGGAATGCTCTATGGCGATTTTGTCCGTTCGCCCTATCCGCATGCCCGCGTTAAAAAGATTGACATTTCCCGTGCCATGGCTTTGCCGGGCGTGGTGGCTGTGCTCACCTCGGAGGAGCTGAAAGGCGTCAATCTTGCGTGGATGCCCACCTTGGCTGGTGACGTGCAGATGGTGCTGGCCGATGGCAAGGTGCTGTTTCAAAATCAGGAAGTGGCTTTCGTTGTTGCCGAAGACCGCTATACCGCTGCCGACGCTATCGAGCTGGTGGATGTGGATTATGAGCAGCTGCCTGCCCTCGTTGACCCCTGGCAAAGCATGGCACCGGACGCTGTTGTGCTGCGCGAGGATCTTGCCGGCAAAACCGAAGGCGCGCATGGCAAGCGCGAGCATCACAACCACATTTTCAAATGGCAGGTGGGCGACCGTCCCGCCACGGACGAAACCTTCGCCCGCGCCGATGTGACCACCAAGGACACATTCTTCTATCACCGGACACATCCGTGCCCGCTGGAAACCTGTGCTTCTGTCGCGTCTTATGACAAGATCACCGGCGACCTCACACTCTGGGGCACATTTCAGGCGCCGCATGTAGTGCGCACCGTGGCCTCAATGCTCTCAACCATTCCCGAGAGCAAAATTCATGTGATTGCGCCCGATATTGGCGGTGGTTTCGGCAATAAGGTGGGTGTTTACCCCGGCTATGTCTGCTCGATTGTGGCCTCCATTGTCACCGGGCGTCCGGTGAAATGGGTTGAAGACCGGATGGAGAACCTCTCCGCCACCGCCTTTGCCCGCGATTATCACATGACCACCGAGCTTGCCGCCACCAAGGACGGCAAAATCACCGCTATGCGCGTGCATGTTCTGGCTGATCACGGGGCTTTTGATGCCTGCGCCGACCCATCGAAATGGCCGGCCGGTTTCATGAATATCTGCACCGGCTCCTATGACATTCCGGTGGCGCATCTGGCGGTGGATGGTGTTTACACCAACAAGGCGCCAGGCGGGGTGGCCTATCGCTGCTCCTTCCGTGTGACCGAGGCGGTTTATGCCATTGAGCGCGGCATTGAGGTGCTGGCGCAAAAGCTGGGCATGGATTCTGTCGAATTGCGCATGAAAAACTTCATCAAGCGTGAACAATTCCCTTACCAGTCGGCTCTGGGCTGGGAATATGACAGCGGCGATTATCATGTGGCGATGGAAAAGGCGCTCAAGGCGGTAAATTATGCCGAATTACGCGCTGAACAGGCCGCCAAGCGTGAGGCCTTTAAGCGCGGCGAAACCCGCGAGCTGATGGGCATCGGCGTGTCCTTCTTCACCGAAATCGTCGGGGCAGGGCCATCGAAGAATTGCGACATTCTCGGCATTGCCATGTTTGATTCGTGCGAAATCCGCGTTCATCCGACAGGTTCGGCGATTGCGCGTATGGGCACAAAATCGCAGGGCCAAGGCCACGAAACCACCTTCGCGCAGATTATTGCCACCGAAATCGGCCTGCCAGCGGCCAATATCAAGGTGGAGGAGGGCAATACCGACACCGCAC
>DAIMHB010000079.1:0-7899 GCA_036723545.1 Beijerinckiaceae bacterium | reverse complement strand
CTATGAAGGCACACATGACATTCATGCGCTAATTCTGGGCCGCGCGCAGACGGGTATTCAGGCGTTTTTCTAAAAACCCTGCCGGTCGGCACGCACATCCATGCCCTCCCTTGTGCATAAGGGGAGGGCATAATGACAAAGCAGGTTAAAGTCGCCTCATGCCGCTGTCACACGCCAGATGACATCGCCGACATCATCGGCCACCAGCAGCGATTTTTTATCGGCCCCCAGTGCAACCCCCACAGGCCGGCCATAGGACACACTTTCATCCGGCGCCAGAAAACCCGACAGAATGTCGCGGGGCGGGCCGCAGGGCTTGCCCTGCGCGAAGGGCACAAATACCACTCGGTAACCGCTGAGCTTGCTGCGGTTCCATGATCCATGCTGCCCGATGACCATGCCATCAGGAAAACCGGGCAACGTGCCCGCCGGCATCCAGCACAGGCCCAGCGATGCAGTATGCCCACCCAGAGCGTAATCCGGCGTAATGGCCTTGGCCACCAGATCAGGATCTTGCGGCACGCGGTCATCCACCGTCTGCCCCCAGTAGCAAAACGGCCAGCCATAAAAGCCACCATCCTGCACCGAGGTCAGATAGTCCGGCGGTGTTTCATCACCCAGCCCATCACGCTCGTTCACGACCGTCCAGAGCGCACCTGTCTGCGGCTCCCAGGCCATGCCCACCGGATTACGCAGTCCGGAGGCAAAAATGCGGTTGTGGCCGCTGGCAAGGTCCAGTTCGTAAATGGCCGCGCGGCCAATTTCGGCCTCCATGCCCTCATCGCCAATATTGGAAAGCGAACCCACGCCAACATAAATTTTGCTGCCATCCGTGCTGGGCAGCAGGCTGCGTGTCCAGTGTCCACCGGGCTTGAAACTTGCCAGCTTGCGCCCTTGTGTGCTGATCTGCGTTGCGCCCGGCGTATAGGCAAATTCAACCACCCCATCCGTATTGCCCACATAAAACCGGTCATTGAGCACTGCCATGCCGAAAGGCTGGTTCAGCCCGTCCATGAACACATGGCGGGTTTCGGCGACGCCATCGCCATCACTGTCGCGCAGCAAAGTGATGCGGTTGGGGCTGACACCCACAGCCGCCGCACGCTTCATCGTGCTGATCATGGCGAGATCAAACAGGCTGCGGGGCGGCCCGGCAATGCCCAGAGCCTCGGCCACAAGCACGTCGCCATTGGCCAGAACCTCGATCCAGCGCGGGTGCTTCAAACCGGCTGCGAAGGCATTGACCTTCAGCCCGGAGGCCACAGCCGGTGTCTGCCCCGCCGCCCAGCCTCTGGCCGTCGGCATTTTCAGAGTGGGAATGGATTGTGGCCGGGCCGTAGGAATGGCGGGCTTGTCGCCTAAAGCCTGCACATGAATCTGGTCATTCTTGTGCCGTAGATACACAATCACAGAGCCGATCAGGGCAATGATACGGGCAAAAAAACTATACATGGTGATGATATCCTCCGGATTGCCGTTCTATCTTTCAGGTGTGGCTCCGGATGTGTCAACCCCGCGGGCCATGGCAGAGCCGGATGCGCAGAACTACACGTCAAAAACATCCCGTCGAGATTGGACAGCGCCTTATATATGAGATATTCATGACCTATAAATTCGCAATATCTATTGCTGTTTTATCCTGTCTGGTTTGGCCTCAAAGAAGAAACATCCCCTGATGCGGACGTCTCTGCGTATTTCTCTGGTTCTTATCGTTCTGTTAAGCGCAGGGGTAGGCCTTCTGGCCTATCAGCGCAAAGATATGCTGGAACGCTGGCTTAAAGGTTCAGCTCAGGCTGACACACTTCTGGTGTCCGGCAATATCGAAACCCATGAAAGCATCATCAGCTTCAAAACCGTACAATCGCGTATTGTCGAATTGCCGGTGAATGAGGGCGACAGCGTAAAGACCGGGGATTTACTGGCTCAACTCGATTCCGCAGATTACCGCCAGCAGGTGGCCATTGCCGAAGCCAATCTGACAACCCAGATACGTCAGCTTGAAGTGGCAAAAAACAGCGCGGAGGCCGCTCAAAAAACCATTATCAGCGATGAGGCCAGTGTCGCGCTGCAACAGCTGGAATTTGACCGCACCCAGTCACTCTGGCTGCAGGGGGCTGTCACAACGGAAGCGCATGACATTGCCGAAACCGCCCTCAAACAGGCGCGGGCCCAGCTTGCACGCGACACCGCCCTTGCGGCAGCCGCCGAACGCAATATTGATCTGGTGCAGGCCAATATTGTCAGCGCCCGCGCCGCGCTGGATATGGCCAAAATTGTGGACAGCTATACCACATTGCGCGCGCCCTTCGACGGCGTTGTGCTGGTGCGTCAGGCCGAACTGGGCGAAGTGGTGTCGCCGGGCACCTCCATCGTCACTCTGGCCGACATCAACCATGTCTGGCTGCGGGCCTATGTCAACGAGCCGGATATTGGCAAAATCCGCCTCGGACAAAGCGTGGATGTCACAACGGACTCCTATCCCGGCAAACATTACAGCGGCAAGCTGTCCTTCATTTCGGAGGTTGCGGAATTTACCCCCAAAAGTGTCGAAACCCATGCCGAACGGGTGACGCTGGTCTATCGCATCCGCATTGACCTCGACAATCCGACGCATGAACTCGCGCCCGGCCTGCCTGCCGACGCACGGCTGCACCTGTTCGGGCCGGGATCGCAATGACGCAAACGCCTGTTCCGGCCCTCGATGTCCGCAATCTGACCAAGGGTTTTGGTGCGGTGAAGGCGGTGAGCGGGCTGAATTTTTCCTGTGGCCGGGGCGAGATTTTTGGCTTTGTCGGCCCCGACGGTTCGGGCAAAACCACCATCATGCGCCTGCTCGCTGCCGTGATGGCGCCTGACTCCGGCTCGATCCATATTGACGGCATAGATGTGGTCGCCAGTCCTGAGGCAGTGCGCGCGCATATCAGCTATATGCCGCAACGCTTTGGCCTTTATGAAGACCTCACCGTTGATGAAAATATCGCCTTTTTTGCCGATCTGTTTGAAATCAGCCCGATAATGCGCAAGGAGCAGGCGGAGCGTCTGCTGGCCGCCTCCGGCATGTCACCTTTTCGCAAGCGCCGCGCCGGACAATTATCCGGCGGCATGAAACAGAAGCTGGGGCTGACCTGCGCCCTCATTCATGCGCCCAGAGTGCTGCTGCTCGATGAGCCGACCGCAGGTGTGGATCCGGTGTCGCGGCGCGATTTCTGGCGTATTCTTTACGGCCTGAAAGATGAGGGCGTTTCGATTGTCATTGCCACATCCTATCTTGAC
Organism: Beijerinckiaceae bacterium; assembly: GCA_036723545.1. Lineage (GTDB taxonomy): Bacteria > Pseudomonadota > Alphaproteobacteria > Rhizobiales > Beijerinckiaceae > JANXSV01. The sequence continues at coordinate 4,626 of DAIMHB010000079.1, read as the reverse complement.
GAGGCCGAACATTGCACCCGCCTCGGCCTGCTGCGTGACGGCCAGATGCTTTATTGTGATACGCCGCCCGCCCTCAAAGCGCTGATGCCCGGCGCGCTGGTGGCCTTCACCTCGCCGCAGGCGCGCGCCGCCCGCGATGTGGTTGCCCGCCTTGACGGTGTCACCACCGCCACGCTGATGGGGGACGGGGTGCATATTGTGGTGGATGACGCCCAGAAACGCATTCCGGCCCTGCAAGCGGCACTGGCGGCCAGCCATATCACCCATGACGGGGTGGACCAGATGACCCCTTCGATTGAAGACCTGTTTGTCGCGCTCCTGACCCCCGCAGGTGCCGCATGAGCGCAGCCCTTGGTGAAATCCGCATTTCTGTTCAAAATCTGGTCAAAAGGTTCGGTGAGTTTACTGCGGTCAATGATGTGAGTTTCGAGGCCAGAAGCGGCGAGATCATCGGTTTTCTCGGCCCCAATGGCGCGGGCAAATCCACAGTGATGCGCATTTTATGCGGATTGCTGCGCCCGAGCGGCGGGCAGGCATGGGTGGCCGGCTTCGATGTGGCGCGTGATCCTGAAAAGGTGCGCGAAAACATCGGCTATATGTCACAGAAATTTTCGCTCTACGGCGACCTGTCCGTGATGGAAAATCTGCATTTCTTCGGCGGCATTTATGGCGTCACGGGGGCGCGTCTGGCGCAACGTGTGCAATTTGCGGTTCAAATGGCAGGGCTTGAGGGCCGCGAGACGGCACTGGTGTCCACGCTCTCGGGCGGCTGGAAACAACGGCTGGCGCTGGGCTGCGCGGTGCTGCACGAGCCCTCCATTCTGTTTCTGGATGAGCCTACCTCCGGCGTTGATCCCGCCTCGCGCCGCAAATTCTGGGAGCTGATCTATCAGCTGGCGGCGGGGGGTGTCTGCGTCATCATCACCACCCATTACATGGACGAAGCCGAATATTGCAACCGCATCGCCCTCATCAATCAGGGCCGGATGGTGGCGCTCGGCAGCCCGTCCGAACTCAAACGCAGGGCCATTCATGGCACGATTGTGCAGGTGGACTGCGACAACAACGGCCTGATGCTGGCCGCGCTGGAACAGATGCCCGCTGTGCGCGAGGTGGCACCCTTCGGGGCGGCGCTGCATATGATCCTTGAAGACCCGGCGCGCGACCTGCCCGTTATTGAGGCTGCGCTCAATGCCCGCAATCTGCGCTGGAGAGGGGTTGAAACCATCCGGCCCACGCTGGAAGATGTGTTTGTGGCGCTGGTCAGCGCCCCACCCGTCAGGGACACCGCCGCATGAAACTCCAGCGCCTGAAAGCCATTGCGAAGAAGGAGCTGATTCAGGTCTGGCGCGACCCGCGCAGCCTGATGATCGTGCTCCTGATGCCACTGATGCAGATGGCGCTGCTCGGCTATGGCGTCAGTCTCGACATTCAACATGTGCCCGTCTGCACCTATGACCGCAACGGCAGCCCACAAAGTCAGGACCTGCTGAAACTGTTTGAAGCCTCGCCCTATTTTAAAATCGTCCGTGATGCCAGTTCCTATCACGAGGTCAGCCAGGCGCTTGACCGCGGCGACTGCAAGATCGCCATTGTTGTCCCGCCCGATTTTTCACAGCACCTTGACACGGCGCAGGCCACGCCCGTTCAGGCGCTGCTGGATGCCACCGATGACAATACGGCCAGCATCGCCATGGGCTATGCACAGGCTGTGATCCAGACCTTCTCCGCACATGTGCAGCTTTTGCGCCAGCAGGCCACCGGCCAGCCGCCCCTCAAGGTGGCCACACAGGCGCAATCCCGCGTCTGGTTCAATGAGGATCTGGAAAGCCGTAATTTCGTGATTCCGGGCATTGTGGCGATGGTGCTGGCGCTGGTGGGAGCGCAGATCACCTCGCTCACCCTGTCGCGGGAGTGGGAACGCGGCACGATGGAGGTGCTGATCTCAACACCGGTAACCCGCTTTGAACTGATGCTGGGCAAAATCGCGCCCTATTTTCTCATCGGTATGCTGGATGCGGCCCTGTGTCTGTCCATTGCGGTGTTCTGGTTTCAGGCCCCCTTCAACGGTGCCGTTACCACACTGATCCTGACAACGGCGCTGTTTCTGCTGGTGGTGCTGGGGCTGGGCTATCTGATTTCAGCCGGAATCCGCAGTCAGGTGGGGGCCAGTCAGGTGGCCCTGCTGGTGACCATGCTGCCGACCACTTTGCTCTCCGGCTTCACCTTTCCCATTGACCAGATGCCCGCGCCCATCCGCGCCATCACATTTCTGGTGCATTCGCGCTATTATGTCACCATTCTGAAGTCCATATTCCTCAAGGGCAGCAGCCTGTTGCAACTGGGCCTCCCCATCCTGATGCTGGTGATTTATGCCGCCATTATCGGCATTCTGGCCACACGCGCCTTCCGCAAAACGCTGGACTGACACATGTTTGGTCGTATTTATAATATTGTCCTGAAAGAATTTATCGAAATGCGCCGCGATGTCTGGGCGCGCTTCCGCCTCATTGTGCCGCCGCTGATTCAGGTGATTGTCTTTGGCTATGCCGCCACATTCGAGGTGTTCAATGTCTCCACCGCTGTGCTCGACCTTGACCAGACGCAGGAAAGCCGCGAACTTATTTCGCGCTTCAGCTATAGCGGCCGCTTTAAGATCACTCTCAATGCCCGCTCGCAGGCCGAAATCAAAAATGCCATCGAGCGCAGTGACGCCGTGGTGGCCATTGTCATTCACGACGGCTATTCGGCCCTGCTGCGCAAGGGCGAGACCGCACAGGCACAGGTGATTGTGGATGGCACAAATTCCAACACAGCTCTGATCGCGCTGGGCTATGTCAATGAAATCGTGATGAATTTTGCGCAGGACTATGCCAGGGACATGGCCCGCCGCCTGCATGGGGCGCAGCCCCCGCCCCCCAGCGTCACTCTGGAGCCGCGCCCGTGGTACAATGCCGGCCTCAACAGCCGCTGGTTTTTTGTGCCCGGCGTCATCGCCACCCTGACCCTGACCCTGATTGTCAATCTCACCTCCTTTGCCATTGTGCGCGAGCGTGAGGTCGGCACGCTGGAACAGATCATGGTCACGCCCATCCGCTCCATGGAATTTATCTTGGGCAAGACCATCCCGTTTTTCTGCATCGGGCTGGCTTTGATGATGCTGATTGCCGGAACGGGAACGCTCTGGTTCGGCATTCCCTTTGTCGGCAATCCGCTGGTGCTGCTGCTGGGCACCTCGCTCTATCTGATGAGCGTTCTGGGCATAGGCCTGCTGATCTCCACCCTGTGCTCGACCCAGCAACAGGCCTTTGCCACCAATTTCTTTGTGATCAACCCGCTGTTCACACTGTCAGGCTTCAGCTTTCCCATCGCCAGTATGCCGATGCTCATGCAATATCTGACCTATCTCAATCCGGTGAGATATTATCTTGTGATTATCCGCGGCACCTTTCTCAAAGGCGTCGGGCTGGATGTGCTCTGGCCGCAATTTGTGGCATTGGCGCTGCTGGGCACAGCGCTGCTCACCATCAGCATCCTGCGGTTTCGTAAATCACTGGACTGAAGGCGTTTCGGGTGCCGGATTTCAGGCCAAAGTGTCTATAAAGGGCGCACTGGCTGTAAAATGGCCTGTTTTTCGGCCCATGCGTCCTTCAGCTCATAGCCGTTGCATTTCCTCAAAAATCGGGCGCAGTGTCACCCTGAAGCCCTTAATCTGCCATGACCGCAGGCATGATTTTTTGACTATCCACTATCGTTATATTCGTATAAATATATCGATAGATGTTTTTTTCTACGGATCTCTCATGAACAAACATATGTTCGCATATCTCGCGCTGGTGCTGGCCCTCAGCAGCTACACCATACCCGCAAAGGCGGAAGACCCCGTTCTCGTGTTCGCGGCGGCCAGCCTCAAAACGGCATTGGATCAGGCCGCAGCCGATTTCAAGGCCGCCGAAGGCATAGAGGTCAAAATCAGCTATGGCGGCTCATCGACACTGGCCCGACAAATTATTGCCGGCGCACCGGCTGATCTGTTCATGGCCGCAGATGAACAATCCATGGATGAAGCCGCCAAAGGCAATGGCATCAAAGCTGAAACGCGGTTTGATTTTCTGCGCAATGCGCTGGTGATTGTGGCACCCAAAGACAGCCCCCTCAACCAGCTGGAACTGACACCCGAGGCGCTGAATGCCGCGATCAATGGGGGCCGCGTGGCGACCGGCGAGATCAATTCTGTGCCGGTGGGCCGCTATGCCCATGCCGCGCTCGACTCTCTCGGCCTATGGGCAAGCGTTGAGCCGCATCTGGCCATGACAGACAATGTGCGCGCGGCGCTGGCATTTGTGGCGCAGGGCGAAGCCCCGCTGGGCATTGTCTATGCCACAGATGCAGCCTCGGAACCCAAGGTCAAGCTTGTCGCCACCTTCCCTGAAGCCTCTCACGCCCCCATTCTCTATCCGGTTGCGGTGACTGCCGCCTCTAAAACTGCGGCAACAGCCAAATTTGTCGATTTTATCCGCTCTCCGGCCAAAGCCGGAATTTTTGAGCGTCAGGGCTTTGTGGTTGTGAAATAGCCGGTCAGGAGAGCGCCCGTTTTGAAGCCGGTTAAATTTATGGTCGAATATT
>DAIMHB010000078.1:0-7980 GCA_036723545.1 Beijerinckiaceae bacterium | reverse complement strand
CAGTTCACCCTGCATCTGAAATCACCCGCCGTATTGCCGAACTTGCACAGGCCTTCCGGTCTCAGAGCCTGCCGGTTATTCTTGTCAATGTGGCTGGGCGCGCGCCGGGGCGCACGGATACGCGGCTCAATTTCACCCCGCCGGCGGACTGGGCGGAACTGGTGCCGGAACTTCGCCCCCAGGCCGGAGATTATACCGTCACCAAACTTCAGCCCGGTGCCTTCTGCGGCACAGCCCTTGAGCAAATCCTGCGGCGCTGCGGCGTGACCCAGATATTTCTGGCCGGTATTGCAACAAGCATCGGCGTGGAGTCCACCGCCCGCGCCGCCTTCGATCTTGGCTATCATGTTGTGACCATAAAAGATGCCATGACCGATCTTGATGCAGCCGCCCACCAGCACAGCATTGAAAAAATCTTCCCCCGCCTCAGCGAGGTAACAGAATGTAAGGATGTTCTGGCGCAACTCTCGCAGCGGGCGTGAAAGCAACCTTCTTTCAGCGCGAGACATGGGGCAGAGACACTCTGCCCCACTGATGCATTAAACGGACGGCGCATCCAGAACAGGCGCCACCCGTGCAGGCTCAGAGTGCGGCATAAAATAATGGCGCACCCTGTCCAGATAAATATAAATCACCGGTGTGGTGTAGAGAGTCAGAATCTGGCTGACAATCAGACCGCCAACCATGGCATAGCCGAGCGGCTGCCGGATTTCCGCGCCGGTGCCGGTGCCCAGCATCAGCGGCAAGCCGCCCAGCAAAGCGGCCATGGTGGTCATCATAATCGGGCGGAAGCGCATGAGCGCCGCTTTGCGAATGGCGGCCTCAGCCGACAGGCCTTCATCACGCTCCACAACAATGGCAAAATCCACCAACATGATGCCGTTTTTCTTGACGATACCAATCAGCAGCACAATGCCAATCAGCGCAATCAGGCTGAAATCAAAGCCGAATGTGATCAAAATGGCCAGCGCGCCCACACCGGCAGACGGCAAGGTCGAGAGAATGGTCAGCGGATGAATGAAGCTCTCGTAAAGAATGCCCAAAATCAGATAAACCACAAACAATGCGGCCAAAATCAGCATGGGGACAGTGCTCAGCGACTGCTGGAACGCCTGCGCCGTGCCCTGGAATGTGCCGATCAGCGTCAGGGGCGCATGCATTTGCGCCATGGCATTCTGAACCGCCTGCGTGGCCTGCCCCAGCGCAACGCCAGTGGCCAGATTGAAGCTGATAGTGGTGGCCGGAAACTGCCCCTGATGGCTGATCGACAAAGGCTTGACCGGAACCGTCGTCCAATGCGCGATTGAGGACAGCGGCACCAGATTGCCATTGCTGGAATGCAGATAAATTTTGCCCAGAGTTTCAAGATCGCCCTGCATTTTCGGGTCAACCTCAAGAATGACATGATAGGAATTGAGCTGGGTGAAATATTGGGTCACCTGCCGCTGGCCGAATGCGTCATACAGCGTGTCATCCACCACCTGCGGCGTCAGCCCCAGACGCGAGGCCTGATCGCGGTCAATGGTCAGGGCCAGCGTGGTGCCGGAGGTCTGCTGGTCACTGGCCACGTCGCGCAGTTCCGGCAAAACCTTCATTTTATCAAGAATTTGCGGTGCCCATGAATTCAATTCGTCAATATTGGCGTCCTGAAGGGTAAATTCAAACTGCGTGCGGGAGGGACGCCCCCCCAGACGCACATCCTGCGCCGCCTGAAGAAACAGGCGCGCACCCTGCACCTTTTCAAGCTGCGGCCGCAGGCGGGAAATAATCTGCTGGGCAGTGGCTGTGCGTTCATCACGCGGCTTCAATGTGATGAACATACGGCCGGAATTGGACGGCGAACCGGTGCCACCTACAAGCATAGCGATTGTCGCCACATCCGGATCACTGGTGACAATCTTGCCCAGCTGCTGCTGCAACTGCTTCATCTGGGTGAAGGACACGTCCTGTCCGGCTTCCGACACGCCGGTGATCAGGCCATTGTCCTGCTGCGGAAAAAAGCCCTTTGGAATAATCACAAAGAGATAACCGGAAAGGCAGACGGTGGCCACAAACACACAAAATGTGATGAAGCGATGGCGCAGAACAATATCCAGCGTATGGGCATAGCCGCGCAACAGGGCATCAAAGCCCCGCTCGCTCCATTGGTAAATCTTGCCATGATGTTCCTCGCCATGCGGCTTTAAAAAGCGCGAGGACATCATCGGCACAAGAGTCAGGGACACGACGAAGGACACAAAAATCGTCATGGCCAAAGTCACCGAAAACTCGCGGAACAAACGACCGATAATGCCGCTCATCAGCAGCAGCGGGATCAAAACCGCCACAAGCGACAGCGAGATCGAGAAAATTGTAAAGCCGATCTCACCCGCGCCCATAAAGGCCGCTTCCATCGGCGATTTGCCCTCCTCAATATGGCGGGAAATATTTTCCAGCATGACAATGGCATCATCCACAACAAAGCCCACCGAAATGGTCAGCGACATCAAGGAGAGGTTGTCCAGACTGTAGCCCACCCCCCACATCAGCGCACAGGCGCCCAGCAAAGCCAGCGGCACTGTCACACTGGGGATAATGGTGGCCCAGACACTGCGCAAAAAGATGAAAATCACCAAAACCACCAGCACGATGGACAGCGCCAGTGTGAACTGCACATCCTTGACCGCCGCACGGATGGTCTGGGTGCGGTCTGACAGAACATAAACCTTGATGGCCGGCGGCAGCGCCGCCACAAGATGCGGCAGGGTGGCCTTGATCTTGTCCACAGTGTCAATGACATTGGCACCCGGCTGCTTGAAAATCACCAGAAATATGCCGGGCTTGCCATCAGCCCATGCGGCCTGATGCATATCCTCCGGCCCGTCAACGGCCGCGCCAATGTCTCTGACCCGCAGCGGCGCATTGTTGTGATAGGACAAGATCACATCATTCCAGTCTTTTGCCGCCAGCAACTGGTCATTGGAGTAAATCGTATAGCTGCGGCTGGCCGTATCCACCGAGCCCTTCGGACTGTCGGTTGTTGCCGTACTGATCTGTGCTCTTATGTCCTCAAGTGACAGGCCTTTGGCCACCAGCTTGCCGGGGTCCACCTGCACGCGCACCGCAGGCTTCTGCTGCCCGCCGATAATCACCTGCCCCACACCGGCAATCTGGCTGATCTGCTGCGCAAGTTTAATATCGGCCTGATCATTGACTTCGGTGAGCGGCATGGTTTCCGAGGTGATCGCCAGCAGGAAGATCGGCGAATCCGCCGGATTCACTTTTCGGTATGTGGGCGGGCCGGGCAAGGTTTTCGGCAACTGGCCGCTGGCCGCATTGATCGCGGCCTGAATATCATTGGCCGCCGCGTCAATGTTACGGTCGAGGTCGAACTGCACAGTCACCTGACTTGAGCCGAGCGAACTTGTCGATGTCACCTGCGCCACGCCGGGCACCTGCGCAAACTGCCGCTCCAGCGGCTGCGCCACAGAGGCCGCCATGGTTTCAGGGCTGCCGCCCGGCAGGGATGCCGACACCTGAATGGTTGGAAAATCCACCTGCGGCAGCGCGGCCACAGGCAACAGCGGATAGGCCACAACGCCCACACACAACAACCCGATCATCAGGAGTGTTGTTGCAACCGGATGCCGGATGAAGGGGGCGGACATATTCATGTGAAATTACTTTCTGCCAGATGCTGTTCAGAGGGCATTCAGAAATTATTGCGACTGCGCAAGTCCGGAGGGCGGAACATAATCCGCAGGGGCGATTTTAACGCCATTCTGCAATCTGTATTGCCCGTCAACAACCACCGTCTGCCCCTCTGTCAGCCCTTTCGTCACCACAGTATATCCGGCATTTGCAGGCCCGATGTCCACCGGCTGCACCTGAACCTTATTCTGGTCGTCAACCTGATAGACAAACAGGCCGGCAGGCCCATGCTGAATGGCATTTGTCGGCACAATGAGCACATTTTTAAGCGTTTTCAGCAGCAGGCGCGTCGACACGGACATGCCGGGCCAGAGCTTGAGGTCCTGATTGTCAAAGGTCGCCTTCAGATGAATGGTGCCGGTGCTTGTGTCCACAAGATTGTCGACAAAGCTGAGTTTGCCCGTGGAAATCAGAGATTTTCCGTCTGAACTCAAGGCATCCACCGGCTGCGGATTGCTGGCCAGTCCGGCATTGATCTCGTGAATATAGGCTTCGGACTGGGTAAAAATCACCGAAATGGGCCGCATCTGCTCAATCACCACCAAACCATTGGTATTGGCGGCATTGACAATATTGCCCTCATCCACCAGCTTGAACCCGGCGCGGCCCGAAATCGGTGTTTTGATGGTGGCATAATCCAGCTGGGTCTGGGCAAGGTCAATCGCCGCATCATCCGCCGCAAGCTGGGCGGTAAGCTGACTGACGGTTGCGCGCTGCGTATCCAGCTGCTGGCGGGCGGCAAATTCACCCAGTTTCAGATAGCGCTCAAGATCAAGTTTGGCATTTTCGAGATTGACCTCATCCTGCGTTTTCTTGGCATTGGCCTGTTCCAGCGCGGCGCGATAGGGGCGCGGATCAATCTGGGCAATGAGATCATCCTTTTTGACAAATTGCCCTTCGCTAAAATAGGCTTTCAGCAGCTCGCCGTCGATGCGGCTGCGCACGGTCACCGTAGCATAGGCCTGCACCGTGCCCAGACTGGTGACATAAACATCAAAATCAGAAATTTTGGCTTTAGTCACGGTTGCGGGCACACCGGCCTGCGCGCTGGCGGCAGGACCTGCGCCCGCCGCAACCGGCGCGGTATTATGGCCGCTCTGCCAATAATAGACGCTGACGGCAATCAGGCCCACACCCAGATAGATCCATAATTTTGATCTTGGCGGCATATCGGCTCCCGGAGTCTGACTGGCTTTCATTCTGTGCAAACTTTCATAAATTATTTACCAACAACCGATGTGTCCACGGGCACACAATCGCGCCGGCCACTGGCCAGACAATTATCTATCGCATTCTGATGTGAAATCCAGCGCACAAGATAGATAGCGCCGGCAGCAAGAAGCACAACAACAACAAGGGCAGCCATATTGGCGCGCGCTTTGTGATCCATCGGACCACGGCCTTGTGACGATGGAGGGGTTTTGTCCGGATCGGAAGCCACGTAATCTCTGCCCATAGATTTCAGCTTGCAGGCCAGCTTGAACGGCAACGGACAAGACCGCAGACACCCCCTGTAATGCAAGCCATAAACTCATCTTAATCTATTGCATAGATAGAAGTCACATCGGACAATACAAATTAAATTTTGGTTAGATTTCACCCTGCCCCGACGGCCCTATTTTTACACAGAACCTAAACTTAATCATCGGGAGATCCGCAGTTTTTGCAACAGCAGCGGCATGGTCAAGCCCTGAACACTGACAGAAAACACCACATTGACAAAGGTGAATGCTAAAATTTCATCCCTAAACGGAAAAGACGGCGGCAAGGCCAGCGCCAGAGCCAAGCCGAGCGCCCCTCTCAACCCGCCCCACACCAGCACATGCTGCATTTTGAGCGGCACGGCCCAGCGCGATTGCCGGAACACCATGCAGAGCGGATAAACGGTGAGCGCACGGGCGGCCAGCACCAGAATCACCGACACAGCCACGTCTCCCAGGCTGATCCTGTGAAAAGGTATGGACGCCACGCGCAAGCCAATAAGCAGGAAAATCAGGGAATTGGCCAGAAAGGCCGCAAATTCCCAGAAAGAAATGACAAAAGCCCGCGCCGCCTGAGACAGAAGATTGCTTTGGACATTCTCCCGCAGCACACCCAGATTGCCCATCACCAAGCCCGCGGCCACAGTGGCCATCACACCCGACACATGAAACCGCTCCGCCAGTAAAAATGAGCCATAGGCCGCAATCACGGTCAGCGTGGTTTCGATCAGCGCATCCGACACGCGCCCGGCCAGCGCAATCGCCCCGCCGCCGCACAGCAGCCCGAGAGCCGCCCCGCCCACAGCCACCCGCATCACAGAAGCCACGGCCGCAAAACCGGTGATGCCCGAGTCACCGGAGGCCTGTGCCCAGACCAGCACAAGCCCGAAAAGCACAGCGGCAACCCCGTCATTGAACAGGCTTTCGCTTTCCAGCAGCAACCGCAGACGCCCTTTGATGCCCGCATCCTTGAACATGGCCAGCACGGCAATCGGGTCAGTCGCGGCAATCAGAACCGCAAAGCCAATGGCGGGCACAACGGGCCAGTGCAGCAAGCCGGTCATGCCTGCGGCCACAGCCAGAGCCGAAACCGCCACGCCCGCCACAGACAACACCATAATCGGCAGCGCATCGCGCTTCAGCTCGTGCCAGTGAATGCTGAATGCCGCCTCGAACAACAGGGGCGGCAAAATAATATAAAATATAAAATCATGGGTAAGGACAGCGCCCGTCTCAACACCGGCAAGCGAAAAACCACCCCCCGCAAGCACCAAACCCACCGTATAGGGCAAGCTCAGGCGGCGGGCGATCATAGCAATCAGCATCGCTATGATCAGATAACCGGTGATCTGGATGAGAATCTGATCCATAATGCCACTTACAGAGAATAGAAGCGGGTTTATCCCGCCCCAACCCGCCTTACACCGAACGGGTCAGGCCGCCATCGACACGGATATTCTGGCCTGTGATATAGCCTGCCCCATCCGAGGCCAGAAAGGCAATGGTCGCGGCAATTTCCGCGCTGGTGCCATAGCGTTTCATCGGCACACCCTGACGGCGCTCGTCCAGCTGCGGCAGAGAATCAATCCAGCCGGGCAGGACATTGTTCATGCGCACATTGTCTGCGGCATATTGATCGGCAAAAATTTTCGTATAAGCGGTCAGACCGGCACGAAACACCGCCGAAGTGGGAAACATCGCGCTGGGCTCGAAGGTCCATGCGGTCGAAATATTGACAATGGCGCCCGCCTTTTGCGCCTGCATAATGGGCGCAACAATCCGCACGGCGCGGATGACATTCATGAGATAAATATCAAGGCCGGTGTGCCATTGCTCATCGGTAATATCGAGAAGCGGCGCCCTTGGGCCATGCCCGGCGCTGTTGACCAGCACATCAATCCGCCCCCAGCGCTGCATGGCCATATCCGCAAGACGCTGAAGATCTTCAACGGATTGATTTGAGCCGGTCACACCCAGCCCGCCCAGCTCAGCGGCCAGAGCCTCGCCCTTGCCGGAGGAGGACAGAATGCCGACATGAAACCCGTCCGCAGCCAGTCTGCGCGCCGCCTCCGCGCCCATTCCGCTGCCACCGGCTGTGATGAGTGCAACTTTTCCACCTGACATGACTAGCTCCCTGCATGATTAATTGACCGGCCCCATGGGCATAGTCCCCAGATAGCATGGAACAGACGCGAGATCGAACCCTTTCGCCCGCAAAAGAGCAGACAGAATTCTGACGCCGCCTTACAGCCACCATATGGCGGGGCCGGTGATGTTACGGATTGGGCGCGGAGCGAACCCTGGACAGCACTGAGGCCACCACAAACAGCACAATCGACACAGCCAGCAGAATGGTCGCCGCAGCCATGATGGTGGGGTTAATCTGATCACGCATGCCGGAAAACATCTGCACCGGCAAGGTGCGCTGTTCGGCGCCGGTGAGGAACAAGGCCACAACCACCTCATCAAACGAGGTTGCAAAGGCGAATATGGCCCCGGAAATGACGCCGGGCGCTATGAGTGGCAATGTCACATTCATAAAGGCTGAAAAGGGCGAGGCACCGAGACTTTGTGCCGCGCGCGTCAGGTTCATGTCATAGCTGGCGAGGGTAGCCGTCACGGTAATCACCACGAACGGTGTTGCAAGCGCGGTATGCGCCAGCACAAGGCCGATCCGCGTATTGGTCAGGCCCAAGCCGCCAAAAAACAGATAGGACCCCACAGCCACAATCACAACCGGAATGATCATCGGCGAAATCAGCACCGCCATCACCGCTTTGCGATAGGGAAAATCGGCACGGTTCAGGCC
>DAIMHB010000077.1:0-7989 GCA_036723545.1 Beijerinckiaceae bacterium | reverse complement strand
CCTCAATGGTTGCAGCAGTAATGGCCGGGGCGAGCGAATTGGAAAACAGGTAAGGCCGCACCTTCTGGCGCAGCAGGTCGATGATCGGCTTGGGCCCGGCGACATAGCCGCCCGAAGCGCCGCCCATCGCCTTGCCGAAGGTGCCGGTGAGAAGCTGCACCCGCCCCTCGACGCCCAAAAGTTCCGGCGTGCCCGCCCCGCGCGCGCCCATAAAGCCCACCGCATGGCTGTCATCCACCAGCACCATCGCGTCATATTTTTCGGCCAGATCACAAATGGCCGGCAGATTGGCGATGATTCCGTCCATGGAAAACACGCCATCCGTGACCACAAGGCGGTGACGCGCGCCCTGCGACGCTATGAGTTGTGCCTCCAGATCGGCCATATCATTATTGGCATAACGAAAGCGCTGCGCCTTGCACAGGCGAATACCGTCGATAATCGAGGCATGATTGAGCGCGTCTGAAATCACCGCATCCTCGGCGCCGAGCAGCGCCTCGAACACCCCGCCATTGGCATCAAAACAGGAGGAAAACAGAATCGAATCATCCGTTTGCAGGTAAGCGCTGAGTTTTTGCTCCAGCGTGAGATGCAGATCCTGCGTGCCGCAGATAAAGCGCACCGAGGCCATGCCGAAGCCATGGTCATCCAGCGCGGCTTTCGCCGCAGCAATCAGACGCGGATGATTGGCCAGCCCGAGATAATTATTCGCACACAGATTCAAAAAATCAGAATAACCCTCTGTTTTAACAACAGAAATATGCCCAGATTGGGCAGAGGCCAGGGGCCGTTCCAGTTTTCGCAACCCCGCCGCGTCAATATCGGCCAGGCTCGCACGCGCCGCTTCGATCAATCCTTGTGACATGTGAGACCCTCTTGACTTGACCCGCTATAATCCTGTCATTAAGCCATATCCACACAGTGATCCAATCTTCAAATATGTGCGTATCCATCTGTAATAATGATGGATGATCAAACGGGCATCAGAACAGACACATGGGTATGCATAACATTGAGACTAAGCTGAACGATCTTCTGGCGCAATATGCTGCCGGACATCTGCCGCCTGCGCTGCATGTGCTTGTGGCCTCGCATCTGATCATGGTGCCGCAGAATCGCTTGTTTGTTGCCAGTCTTGAGGCCCTGAACGGCGCAAGCCTTGAGCACGCCCCTCCCCAGCCCCTGCGAAACCGTCAGTCCATGCTGGAGGCTGTGTTTGCGTCGCCTGTGCCAGCACCCTGCAAGGTCATGGCGGATCCGGCATTTCCCAAACCGCTGCATGACTTTATCGGCAAAGACCTTAAAGATATTGACTGGCGCCGCCGCCTGCCCGGGCTTCGCGATTATGAGGTTGAAGCCAAAGACGGCTGTGAGGCCAATCTCTATTGGATCAAAGCCGGGCAGCGTATTCCCTCCCACACCCATGAGGGCAGCGAAATCACACTGGTTTTGAAAGGTGCTTTTTCTGACCAGAACGGAACCTTCCGGCGCGGCGACATTGCCATAGCTGATGCCGAGGTTGACCACCGGCCCGTTGCCTCACCGGATGAAGATTGCCTGTGTTATGCCGTGACTGATGCACGCCTGCGCATGACCGGGCCTTTTGGCCGTGTTCTGAACCATTTTCTCAAACATTAGAACATCTGGGACAACGGGAATTTGAGGGCGGTCAACCGCCCTAATCCATTTCCACAATAATGCCGTCCTGCAAGGTCACGCGCCGGTCCATCCGCGCCGCCAATTCAAGATTATGCGTGGCGATGAGGGCCGCAAGGCCGGAGGCGCGCACCAGCGCTGTAAAAATAGCAAAAACATGGTCTGCCGTTTTCGGATCAAGATTGCCGGTGGGCTCATCGGCCAGCACAATCCGCGGTGCATTGGCCACCGCGCGGGCAATGGCCACGCGCTGCTGCTCCCCGCCCGACATTTCGCTGGGGCGATGTTTGAGCCGCCCCTCAAGGCCCAGATAGGCCAGAAGCTGCGCGGCGCGCGCCCGGGCCTTTTTTTTGGCCAGTCCACGGATCATCTGCGGCAGCATAACATTTTCCTCAGCGGTAAATTCCGGCAGAAGATGGTGAAACTGATAGACAAAGCCAATGTTCAGGCGGCGCAGGCGGGTGCGCTCCTCATCCGCCATATAGGCTGAGGGGTTGCCCTCAATAAACACATCACCGCCATCGGGCTTCTCAAGCAAACCCGCCACATGCAGCAAAGTGGATTTGCCCGCTCCGGAGGGGGCGATCAGCGCCACAGACTGCCCTGACCAAAGCGCGAGGTCAGCACCGCGCAAAATATCAAGTGTGCCTGTGCCCTGCGCATAGCTGCGCTCGACCTTATCAAGGTAAAGAGCCGGATATTCCAGAGCCTCATTCATAACGCAATGCCTCAACCGGATCGAGTTTGGCCGCCGACCAGGCGGGATAGAGTGTAGCCAGCAGCGAAAGCGTGAGGGAGAGAACAGCCACCGAGGTCACATCCGAAGCCGAAACATCGGACGGCAGTTTCGAGAGAAAATACAGCTCCGCAGGAAACAGATTCTCCCCCAATATCCAGTTCAGGCCCTGACGGATCGGCTCCAGATTATGCGCCACAACAAGCCCCAGCAGCAGGCCCGCAACCGTTCCGGTTATGCCTATCGCCGAACCGGTGATGAAGAAAATCCGCAAAATGGCGTTGCGCGTGGCCCACATCGTGCGCAAAATCGCAATATCATGTGACTTGTCCTTCACCAGCATGGTCATGCCGGAAATAATATTGAGCGCCGCCACCAGCACAATCAGCGTCAGAATCAGAAACATCACACTGCGTTCAACCGCCAGCGCGTCAAAAAAGGTTTTGTTGCGCTGCCGCCAGTCTGTGGCAATCATCGGACGGCCCATAACCGCGTCCAGCTGGGCGCGCGTGGCGTCCATGTGATCGGGGTCGGAAACATAGGCCTCGATCAGCGTGGCCTCATTGTCCTTGTTGAAAAAGGCCTGTGCTTCGGACAGCGGCATATAGAGCAGGGTTGAGTCAAATTCGGACATGCCGATCTGGAATATTGCCGTCACCGGATAGGCTTTGATGCGCGGCGCGGTGCCAAAGGCGGTTTGCGCACCCTTTGGCGCAATCACCGTGACAGAATCGCCAATACGCAGGCTTAAATAATCCGCCAGCTTCTGGCCGATGGCGACCCCGCCGCCCTCGTCAAAGCCGTTGAGAGTGCCCTGTTTGATAGTGTTTGAAATGCCGGGCAAGGCCTTCACATCCGCCTCGCGGATACCGCGCACCAGCACACCGGATGAATTGAACGGCGAGGTGGCCAGCGCCTGCCCTTCCACCATAGGAATGGCCAGCGTGACCCCCTTCACCCGGCGCACACGCTCGGTGACAGCGTCAAAATCGGTGAGAGGCGTTTCCACACCTTGCAAAAAGACATGGCCATTGATGCCCACAATTTTGTCCAGCAACTCCTTACGAAAGCCGTTCATCACCGACATCACCACAACCAATGTGGCAACACCGAGCAGAATGCCCAGAAAGGAAAAACCGGCAATCACCGAAATAAAACTCTGCGCCCGCCGCGCGCGCAGATAACGCAGCGCAATCAGCCACTCGAAGGGGGCAAATGGACGTGTCTGCACCGGCACATTATCCGGTGCGGAGTCTTGCGTTTCAGTATGGGACATCAGGACTGTCAGGCCTTTGGCAAAAATTTATTGAACACTTCATCCAGCGAAAGCTGGGTGCGGGCGCCGGATTGGCGGTGTTTCACCTCAATCTTGCCCTCACTCAGCCCTTTCGGCCCGACGATAATCTGATCCGGAATACCTATAAGATCCATTGTGGCAAATTTAGCGCCGGGGCGCTCGTCGCGGTCATCATAAAGCACGTCAATACCCGCCTTGGTGAATTTGGCGTAAAGATCGGCACAGACCGCGTCCGTATTGGCGTCCCCCACCTTGAGATTGGCAATACCAATGCGGAAGGGCGCGATGGCCTCCGGCCAGATAATGCCGGCCTCATCATGATTGGCCTCGATCAGCGCGGCCACAAGCCGCGACGGGCCGATACCGTAAGAGCCCATGTGCACGGGCACCTGCGCCCCGTCCGGCCCACTGACCGTGGCCTTCATCGGTGCGGAATATTTGGTGCCAAAATAGAAAATATGCCCGACTTCAATGCCGCGCGCGGACACTTTGGCTTCATCCGGCATGGCTTCATAGGCGGCCACATCATGCTTTTCGCTGGTGGCGGAATAAAGCGATGTCCATTTGTCGACAACGGCCTGACAGGCTTCGGCATTGTCAAAATCAATATCTTCGGGTGGCGGGGTAAATTCGAGATAATCCTTATGGCAGAACACCTCGCTCTCGCCGGTGGACGCCAGAATGATGAATTCATGGCTCAGATTGCCACCAATGGGGCCGGTATCCGCCACCATGGGAATGGCTTTCAGGCCAAGTCGGGCAAAGGTGCGCAGATAGGCCACAAACATCTTGTTGTAGCTGTGGACAGCGCCGGCCTGTGTCAGGTCAAAGGAATAGGCATCCTTCATCAGAAACTCGCGGCTACGCATCACGCCAAAACGCGGGCGAACCTCGTCACGAAATTTCCACTGAATATGGTAGAGGTTCAGCGGCAGGTCTTTATAGGAATGCACCGAACCACGAAAAATTTCGGTGATCATTTCCTCATTGGTCGGGCCAAACAGCATTTCCCGCTCGCCACGGTCTTTTATACGCAACATTTCCTTGCCGTAATCGTCATAACGGCCTGATTCGCGCCACAGCTCGGCAGACTGAATGGTCGGCATCAACAGCTCAATCGCGCCGGAACGATTCTGCTCCTCACGGATGATGGCATTAATTTTGGTCAGAACGCGCAGTCCCAGCGGCAGCCAGGCATAAATGCCGGACGATTCCTGCCGGATCATACCCGCGCGCAGCATCAGGCGATGCGAAACAATTTCCGCTTCCTTGGGGTTATCACGTAAAACAGGCATAAAATAACGGGAAAGACGCATTGAATCACCACCAAAGAGAGCCAAACCAAACCAATCAACCTGAGCCGGCCACGCGGGCACATAGGCTCTATTGAATTAATGCGAAAAAACACATGAATTCAGACATTTTGCAAGCATATTCGAATATTTGCCCAGAATAGCATCATTGTGCACCGCAATAGAATATTTTGCTAAAAAATGTGACAAAAAAGGGACATAACAGGTGACAAACGAAAAACTCTGCGCTAGCTTTGTGACGCATTAAATGCGGCTCCCGCTAGGGAAGATAGCGGAAGCTCGATGCAGTCCAAGTCACGGGAGGACGATTGTGAGGTGGCTCGTTCGCACAAAGTGCGACGGCGTTTTGCTCGATCAAAACGAAAAGAGGCACACCAGAGCAACGGCGGCAAGGAAGGCTATTTAAAAACGGCGCAGTCCATAGGGGATTGTGCCGTTTTTTACATTCAGAGCCTGCGATTTTGAGGTGGAAACGCAGTTTGAACGTTCCTTCTCCCCGTCATCCTGAGGAGGCCGTAGGCCGTCCATCCCCTCATCCTGAGGAGGCCTTAGGCCGTCTCGAAGGATGGGGTGAGGGAGCCGGTTCCAAAAATGCAACAGACTCTAGAACCTTGCAGATTTAAAAAGCCCGCTCTTACCGCCTGTTACTGGCCCAGATACGCATTGATCACCGCAACAGAACCGTCCTTCCAGATTGCGCGCAGCTTAGCGGCAAATTGGGTGCGGAATTCGGGATGGGCTGAGATGGTTGCGTAAACATCCTCCATCTCCAGCCAGGCCAGCGGCTCGTCCTTGGCGCGGCGGGCAAAGGCTTGCAGGCGCTCCCAATTCGGATCATTGGGGGCAATGACCTCGCCGTTTTCGCTCACGCCATAGCAATAGCGGCACCAGAGCGCGGATTCGAGGGCAAGACCCTCAAATTGACGCCCTGCCCTTATGGCATCGGCAATGCTCGGCACAATAAATTTCGGCTGACGGTTGGAGCCATCAAGGCACAAGCGACGGATCGTATCGCCAATCGTGGGATTGGAAAACCGGCGGACAATCAGGGCATAATAGTCCTGAAGGCGGGTGTCGGGCACAGGCGGCACGATAGGAATGATCTCATTTTGCTCAATTTTATCGAGAAAGGCGCGAATCTGCGGGTCTTCCATAGCCTCATGAACAAAATGAATGTCGCGCAAGCCCCCCGGATAGGCAATAATCGCGTGCCCGCCATTGAGAATACGAATTTTCATGGTTTCAAAGGGGGAGACGTCCTCGACAAAGGTCACGCCCACTTTTTCGAAAGCGGGGCGGCCTGCCGTGAAATGGTCCTCAACCACCCATTGCCGGAATTCTTCGCAAAAAACCGGCGACGCATCGGCAAGGCCGAAACGTGCGGCCACAATGTCGCGCTCACGATCAGTGGTGGCGGGTGTGATCCGGTCAACCATCGCATTGGGAAACTTCACATTGGTTTCAATCCATGCGGCAAAGTCAGGATCAGACAGGGCGGCAAGGCCTGCCACGGCATTTTTGGTCACAACACCATTATGCGGAACATTGTCGCAGGACATGACGGTGAACGGGGCAAGCCCTTTGTCGCGGCGCAGCCGCAGCCCCGCCAGAATGCAGCCGAAAACTGTTCTGGGCGCGTCAGGATGCGCAGCATCATGCACAATATCCGGATGGGCAAGATCGAAGGTTCCGGTTGCCGGATTGATGAAATAGCCCCCTTCGGTAATGGTCAAGGAGACAATGCGGATGGCCGGATTGCCCAGCCAGGACAACAGCGAAGCGCGGTCATCGGAGGCAACAAAGTCAATCATCGGGCCAATCACCCGCGCCTCACTCACATTTGCGTCCTGCTCGACGATTACCGTGAGATAATCCTGAGACTTCAAACGTTCGCGCATGATGGCGTCGGACGGCAGCAGACCAGCCCCGATGATGGCCCAGTCATGGTTCAAGCCCATTGAAAACAGCTCATCCAGATAGACAGCCATGTGGGCGCGGTGAAAATTGCCGACACCGAAATGAACAATGCCGGGCGTGAGGTCCGAGCGCCGGTAGGACGGCTTTCTTATTCCGGCGGGCAATGTTTCAAGAGCTGCCAGATTGAGCGGATGGGCCCGGCGGGCGTTGATCAGTTCATCCATTGTCCACCATCTACATTATAGGTTTGCGCGACGACATAGTCACTTTCAGAGCTGGCTAAAAATATGGCACAGCCCACATGATCCTCCGGCTTGCCCATGCGGCCAAAAGGCACGCCTTCGCCGACAAGACGTTTTTTCTCGCCCAGAGGACGATTCTCATATTTGGCAAACAGGGCATCCACCTCGTCCCACATGGGCGTATCCACCACGCCGGGCGAAATGCCGTTGACATTGATCCCGTGCCGGATGAGGTCCAGCCCCGCCGATTGCGTCAGCGAAATCACCGCCGCTTTCGAGGCGCAATAGACCGCAACCAGCGCCTCGCCGCGCCGTCCGGCCTGTGAGGCAAAATTGATGATCTTGCCGCCTTTGCCACGGGCGATCATGCTTTTCGCCACGGCCTGCAACGTGAACAATGTGCCCTTCACATTGACCGCAAAAATCTTGTCATAGCTGGCCTCGGTAATGTCCACAATCGGCCCCATGTCAAAAATGGCCGCATTATTGACCAGAATATCAATACCGCCTGCCATGCGCTCAACGGTTTCAACCATGTGCTGAATGGATTGCGTGTCTGTCACATTGAGTTTGACAGCAAATGCACCAGCGCCGATCTGCGCCGCAGTGCGGGCCGCTGCGGCTTCGTCAATATCGGCGATGCAGACCCGCGCACCCTCGCGGGCATAGCCTTCGGCAATGGCCTTGCCAATGCCGCGCGCGCCGCCGGTGATAATCGCAACCTTATTGTGCAGTCTCATGAGCGAATAGCCTTTCCCGCTGCGTCAAAGCGATGAATCTTGTCAGCCTCCGGTGACAAACCCACCCGCTGCCCTGCCCCTTTGGCAA
>DAIMHB010000076.1:0-8004 GCA_036723545.1 Beijerinckiaceae bacterium | reverse complement strand
CCTATACGCTGTGCCTGACGCTTGGCGCACTTGCCGAACTGGAACAGACCTTCGGCGCGGATGATCTGGTGGCGCTGGTGCGGCGCTTCGAAACTTCAGAATTGTCGGCGCGTGATCTTATCAGGTTGCTGGGGGCAGGATTGCGTGGTGCCGGAGTGTCAATCAGCGATCATCAGGTGGCTGAAATGTCCGTTCCCGATGGGGTGCCAGGGTTCATTCGTATTGCTGCCAGCCTGCTGGCCGCAACATTCGGCGGCGATAAGCCCAAGGATGAATTGCAAAACCCCTCGGTGCCGCAGAACGCCTGAAGCCATTAACAACGATCAGCCGAAATCCTTTTCCTTGGGATGAAGCGCTGGCGTTTGGCTTGGGCATTCTGCGGCTGCCCCCGCGTGAGTTTTGGGCGATGACACCGCGTGAGCTGATTGCCGCGCGTGACGGCGTGTATGGCAAAACTCGTCGTCATTTGTCCAGAACGGATCTTGAGACGCTTATTTCTGCTTTCCCTGATTAAAGGACTTTACATGGCCAGCCATTTTCATTCTCCGACCACATCCATCACAGCAACCACGGGGTCTGGGTTATCCAGTGATGTTGCCTCAATGACGACGACTCTTAGCGCGCTTGATCTTTCTGCACAAAGTGTATCAACGGCGCTTAATTCCGCATTTTCATCAGCTTCGTCCAGCGCGAAGAGTTTTGATCAGGTTTTGACATCTCTGGTGAGTAAAATGGCGGCTGTGGCGCTCAAGCCTGTGGCAAAACAGGCGGGCAACAGTTTACAGTCCTTTTTCTCTCAGGCTTTCTCAGGACTATCGGCACCAACCTCAACACAATCGGCGGATTCTTCATTCAGTCCGTTTACGCTTTATGCCGATGGCGGGATTGTCTCCTCCCCCACCTTTTTCGGCTCTGGGGGTGGGTTGGGTGTTATGGGTGAGCGCGGTGCCGAGGCGATTATGCCTCTCGCACGCGGCCCCGACGGCACATTGGGGCTCGCCACCAGCCGCCAAACGGGCGGGGCCAATGTTGTTGTGAATATTTCCACGCCGGATGCCGAAAGTTTCCGCCGGTCTGACCAGCAACTGAGTTCCACTCTGGCGCGCGCGGTCAACCGCGGCCAGCGCAGCCTGTGAGGAGGAAATGATGGCAGCTTTTCATGAAATCCGTTTTCCGCTGGATATTTCGTTGCAATCCTCGGGCGGGCCGGAGCGTCGCACGGATATTGTGACGCTGGGCTCCAATCGTGAGGTCAGAAATGCCCGATGGGTCAATTCGCGCCGCAAATTTGAGGCTGGCTATGGTGTTAAAACTTTTGATGCCCTGAGTGTGGTGCTGAGCTTTTTTGAGGAAAGGCGCGGGCAACTTTATGGTTTTCGCTGGCGTGACCAGCTCGATTATAAGTCCTGCGCTCCAAGCCAAACTGTTTCTCCACTGGATCAGGCGATTGGCACAGGTGATGGCACAACCAGCCTGTTCCAGCTGACAAAAATCTATGGACAGAGTTTTAATCCCTATCTGAGGATAATTTCCAAGCCGGTGGATGGCACAGTGCGGGTGGCGGTGAGTGGTGTTGAAAAGATCAGCGGCACGGATTTTACCTGCGATATGGCGACCGGCCTTGTGAGTTTTATGTCTCCGCCGGTTGCGGGCGCGGCCATAACAGCCGGATTTATGTTTGACGTGCCGGTGCGGTTCGAGACCGATTTTCTCGATGTCGATTATTCGACATTTCAGGCCGGACAAATTCCGAAAATTCCGATCATTGAAATCGTGCCGTAAGGAGCTTTCATGCGCAAAATTGCAAGCAATCTGGCCGCACATTTTGCGGGCGGAGCAACAACCCTTTGCCATTGCTGGAAAGTGATCCGTCAGGATGGCACGATTATGGGATTTACCGACCATGATTGTGACCTGATGGTGAACGGGGTGACCTATCTGGCCAATACGGGGCTGGACGGCACCAAAATTGACCATGCGCTTGGCTTGTCTGTCGGAGGTATGGAGGTTAATGGCGCGCTGACGGCTGACGGCCTTTTGGCCGATGACCTGATCAATGGCAAATATGATAATGCCACCATTGAATATTGGCTGGTGAACTGGGCCGATGTTACGCAAACACTTTTGCTGGATCTGGGGTCTGTTGGGCAGATCAAGCGTGGTGAATATGCTTTTATGGCGGAAATGCGCGGCCTTGCACATCTTTTTGATCAGGAAACCGGACGTATTTTTCAAAAGACCTGCTCGGCTAATTTTGGGGATGCCAAATGTGGCGTATCGCTTGCGGGCGCAACCTATACGGCCAGTGACACGATTCTGACGACGGATGGCGCAACCCTTCTGACCACCAGTCTGGCCGCATATAGCAGCGGGTGGTTTTCCAACGGCAAGCTGACATTCACATCAGGTGCCAATGCGGGCAGCACGGTCACCATAAAATCCGACACTCTGGCCAATGGTGTCCACACAATCGAACTCTGGATGCCGCTGGCGGCGCCACTGGCCGTTGGGGATGCTCTTAGCGTGGTGGCCGGATGCGACAAAACCTTTGATACCTGCCGGACGCAATTTGCCAATGTGACCAATTTTCGCGGTTTTCCGCATATGCCCGGCAATGATCTCGTTTTTTCCTATGTGTCCTCCAGCGATACCAATCTGGACGGGGGCAGCATGAATATAGGTGAATCATGACGCAAGTGGCGCGCGATTATATTGTTGCCGAGGCCCGGCGCTGGATTGGCACACCGTATCAGCATCAGGCGTCACTGTTTGGTGTTGGCTGTGATTGCCTTGGACTGGTGCGCGGTGTCTGGCGCAGCTGTATAGGCCCTGAACCCGAGAAAGTGGCGGCTTATTCGCCGGACTGGGCGGAAGCCACTCGTGAGGAGCGGCTGGCGGGAGCGGGATTTCGCTATTTTAAGCCGGTGCCTTTGCCAGAATTTGCGGCTGGAGATGTGCTGCTCTTTCGCTGGCGTGACGATCTTCCAGCCAAACATGCGGCCATTGCGACTTCACCTGCAACCATGATTCACGCGCATGACGGCGCGCAGGTGGCTGAAGTTGCCATTGCCGACTGGTGGCGGCGACGGTTGGCCTATGCTTTTGAATTTCCGCTTGAGCGTATCCGTATAAACTAAACATAAGAGAGATTTCGCATGGCTACAATGCTTTTAGGCGCTGCCGGAGGGGCTATTGGCGGCGTGTTGGGTGGGCCTGTCGGGCTTCTCTTGGGCAAAATGATTGGCTCGGCCGCCGGATCACTGATTGATGCCAAATTGTTTGGCAAGAATACACAGGGGCCCAGACTCAACTCCATGCCATCGCTGACCTCGAATGAGGGCGCGAATATTCCCCGCCTTTATGGCAAAGCGCGGCTGGGGGGGCAGATGATCTGGGCCACCCGCTATCTCGAAACCTCAACACAATCCAGCGGCGGCAAGGGTGGCCCCACCACAACAACCTATAATTATTATGCCAATTTTGCAGTGGGCATTTGTGAGGGCGAGATTGCCTGTATCCGCCGTGTCTGGGCGGATGGCAAAGAAATTGACCTCACCACCCTGACCATGCGCGTTTATGCTGGCTCGGAAACTCAGACGGCGGATCCGCTGATTGTGGCGAAGGAAGGTGCGGATTATGCGCCCGCCTATCGCGGCCTTGCCTATGTGGTGTTTGAACAGATGCCGATCGCTGATTTTGGCAATCGCATTCCTCAGGTCACATTTGAGGTGATCAAGCCGGTTGCTGGCCTGGCACAGATGGTCAAGGCCATTAACATTATTCCCGGCGCGGGTGAATTTGTCTATTCCATGGCCACTGTGACAACGCAGGCCAGCGATGGTGTTTCGGTGAATGCCAACCGGCATCAGTTTGCGGCCAGCTCCGACTGGACCGCCTCTATGGATGCGTTGCAGGCCATTTGCCCGAATGTGCAGAATGTATCGCTGGTAACGGCGTGGTTTGGTGATGATTTACGGGCGCAACAATGCACCATTGCGCCGCGTGTTGAGTCGGGTGATACGGGCGCCATGGGCGCGGCCTGGTCTGTTGCGGGCTTAGGCGAGGGGAATGCGCGTGTTGTTTCGCAGGTGGACGGTGCACCCGCCTATGGCGGCACGCCTTCCGACGATACGATTGTTGCGGCGATTCAGGATTTGCACAGTCGCGGCCTGAAAGTGACACTCTATCCTTTTGTGATGATGGATATTCCGGCCAATAATGGCCTGAAAGACCCATGGAGCGGCAACGCCAACCAGCCGGCCTATCCCTGGCGGGGGCGGATTACCTGTGACCCCGCACCGGGGCAGGCGGGTTCTCCGGATGGCACAAGCGCTGTTGCCGCGCAAATTTCGGCGTTTTTTGGTTCAGATACGGAATGGTCTTATCGCCGGATGGTGCTGCATTATGCGGCACTTGCCAGTTCTGCGGGCGGGGTGGAGGGCTTTTTGATTGGCTCGGAACTGATCGGGCTGACGCGCTCACGTTCGGCTTCGGGTGTCTATCCGGCTGTGAGCGCCTTGCAGGCGCTGGAGCAGGATGTGCGGGCGATTGTGGGTGCGTCATGTCAAATTGGTTATGGTGCGGACTGGACAGAATATGGTGCGCATGTGCTGAGTGGCGGTGCGGAGGTGCGCTTTCCGCTTGATCCGCTGTGGGCCTGCAATGCCATTAATTTTATCGGTATAGACACATATTTTCCATTGTCGGACTGGCGGGATGGCTCTGCTCATTTGGATGCAGCGCTGGCGGCCTCGGTCTATGATCGGGACTATCTGATCAGTCGGTTTGGCGCAGGCGAGGATTATGACTTTTATTATGCTTCCGATGCGGACCGCCTGAGCCAGACCCGCAGCGCGATTACGGATGGTGCCTATAATAAGCCGTGGATTTACCGCGCCAAGGACATCGTCAACTGGTGGGCCAATGCGCATATCGAGCGGGTGGGCGGCGTTCAGCTGGCCGGTGCAACGGCCTGGGTGCCGCAATCCAAACCGATATGGCTGACAGAATTTGGTGTTCCGGCGATTGATCGCGGTTCAAATGAGCCGAATGTGTTTGTCGATCCGAAATCTTCGGAATCAGCTGTGCCGCATTTTTCACGCGGAAATCGGGACGATCTCATTCAGGCCCGCGCGATAGAGGCTTGTCTTACGCGGTTTGATCCGGCCAATGCCGGTTTTCAGACGGCTTGGAATCCAACCTCAACCGTTTATGGCGGGACGATGGTGGATCCGGCGCATATCCACCTCTGGGCGTGGGATGCGCGGCCTTATCCGGCATTTCCGCAATTTGCCGATGTCTGGGCAGATGCGGCAAACTGGTATCTTGGGCACTGGCTGACCGGACGGCTGGAGAGTGCACCCCTCGACCGGCTGGTGATGGAGATGTTGAGCGATAGCGGTGTGATCCCCATGGCTTCCATGCCGCAGAGCCTGCCCAAGATTGACGGATTTGTTGATGGCTATGTCATAGACAATCAATCGTCTCTGCGCAGTGCCTTGCAGCCTTTGTCGGATGTACTGGGCTTTGATGGCCGTATCAGCGCCGGGGAAATTGGCTTCAGCGGGCGCACAAGCGGGGTGAGTGTCAATATCACCACGGATGACCTTGTGCCGGCAAAGGATGGCAATCTCATTCAGATGACGCGCAAGCAGGAAACCGAACTGCCGCATGAAATTTCCATTTCATTCAGCAATTCGGAAAATCAATTTCATGTGATGACTGTCAGTTCGCGGCGTATCGAGGGCTATTCAAGCCGTGTGTCGCGCAGTGAGTCGGCTGTGATCATGCCGGCCAGCACTGCACAAAATCTATGCGATATTTTGTTGCAGGAAATTTGGGCAGGGCGTGAACAGGCGCAATTTGCGTTGAACCCGTCACGGCTGGATATTGACATTGGCGATGTGCTCTATCTGCCGGTGGCTGGCGGCTCAAGACCGTTTCGCGTGCAGGACATCACAGATGGTGCCGAGCGTACGATTACGGCGCTGTCCATCGAGCCCACAATTTATGACCGCACCTGCCAGACACCTATTCCGGCAGCAAAACCCAGCCCAAAATTTCCGGGCCCCGCGCGTGTTCATGTGCTGGATCTGGCGCAAACATCCTCAAGCACTGTGACATTGCAGCGCTTGGCGGTGTTTGCTGACCCCTGGCCCGGGTCACTGGCGATTTATAAGGCCATTGGCGCCAGCACCTATAAAATGGTGGCGCAGGCTGATTATCCGGCAAAACTTGGAAATACCGCAAGTGTTTTGAATGCCGGTGTCGTCGGGCGGTTTGATCTGGCCAATAGGCTGGATGTGGTAATGGCCAACGGCACTTTGTCTTCGCTCAGCGATGATGAAGTCTTTGCAGGTCAGAATTTGGCGGCAGTGCAAGGCGCGGATGGGGCCTGGGAGATTGTTCAGTTTGCCAATGCCGAGCTGATTGCCAGCAATACCTATCGGCTATCGCGTCTGCTGCGCGGGCTGGGAGGAGAAGAGGCGCTGGCCGAGCGCAGCGTTGCAGCAGGTGCTCCGTTTGTTATTCTGGACGATGCGATTATCACCATTGCAACGGGTGTCTCCAGCTATGGTGTAACCTCCACTTATAAGATTGGCCCGAGCAAACGGGCCTATACGGATGCGTCCTATGTGGATGTCACAACAACAGTGACGGGCAAGGCCCTGATGCCTTATTCGCCGGTTTCACTCACGGCCAGTCGTCAATCGGCGGGGGTTCTTATCAGCTTTCTGCGCCATGGCCGGCTGGACTCGGATGCCTGGGAGCCCGTGGATATTCCGTTGGGTGAGGATAGTGAAGCCTATTCAATGGATGTCTATTCAGGGTCTGCGATTGTGCGCACGCTTTCGGCGACGACATCGCAATTTCTTTATGCCAGTGCGGATGAACTAAGCGATTTTGGCAGTCCGCAAAGCCATTTAAGCCTGCGCATCTACCAGTTAAGTGCCGCTGTCGGGCGTGGATTTCCGCTTATTGCAACTGTTTTCGTGCATTAACCTTACAGAAAGATCGTCATGACCTCCACAACTCATCTTGGGTTGCCGTATATTGATGCGGCGCAATCGCAAAAACATGTCACGCATAACCTCGCGCTGCAAACACTGGACACGGTTGTGCAACTGTCTGTAGCGGCACGGAATATTTTAACGCCGCCCGCAACCCTGCCCGCAGACCCGCGCTATTTGATTGGTACCGGCGCAACCGGTGCTTTTGCCGGATATGACGGCTGCATCGCCTCATATATTGATGCTGCCTGGACATTTGCCACGCCGCAGGCGGGTTGGCGATTGTTTGTTGAGGCTGAATCCGTATTTCTGATTTTTGATGGCACAAGCTGGCATGATCTGAGCTGGCTGATCAAAACATTGGATAACCTCACGCATTGTGGCATTGGCACAACAGCGGATGCCGTCAATCTGCTCTCTGCCAAGCTGAATTCAGCTTTATTTGCGGCTAAATCGACCAGTGAGGGGGGAACTGGTGATTTGCGCTTCACATTAAATAAAAGTTCGTTGTCGAATACAGTGTCGCAGCTTTATCAAAATAATTGGTCGGGACGCGCCGAAACAGGCCTGACCGGCGATGATCATTTTCATATCAAAGTTTCGCCGGACGGCTCCAACTGGCACGAGGCGATCAATATTGATCCGGCAACGGGTATCGTCAGCTTTCCCGCGGGTTCGAGCGGGGCATCCGCCTCTTTGACCATTGGCACTGTGACGGCTCTTGCAGCGGGGGCAACGCCAACAGCAAGCATTACCGGCTCAAACGGAACCTATACGCTTAATCTGGGGATTCCTGCTGGCGCAACAGGCGCAACAGGCGCTGCTGGTGTGGCAGGCGCTGCCGGAGCCACAGGGGCCACGGGTCCTGCGCCGACATTAACCATTGGTACCGTAACCAGCCTTTTGGCGGGCACAACGCCGACAGCGAGCATTACCGGTTCAGGTGGAACCTATACGCTTAATCTGGGGATCCCTGCGGGTGCAACTGGTGCGG
>DAIMHB010000075.1:0-8014 GCA_036723545.1 Beijerinckiaceae bacterium | reverse complement strand
CAGCGCGCCCACGGCTGCCGCCGAAGTGTGCAGCACGTTAAAGCCATTCCAGCCGTCTTTGAGCAGCCCCAGCGAAACGGCAGCTTTGGCCGTGGCCGCCGCAACACCCTCATGCGCAAGCGCACCGATACCGACAATCATCAGCGGGTGAGACTTATGAGCGGGCCCATGTTCCGTGAAATTCGACAGGCTTTCCGTGCCCGCACCCAGATAGTTGTAGCTATAGGTCAGATCAGCCTGCTCGCCAATAACGCCGGTGAGCAGATTGCCCTGCCGCCAGCGCTTACGGATGCGGGCATTGAGCACCGGCGCTTCCTTGCGCGGATTGGTGCCAATCAACATGATCGCGTCCGCCTGATCAATTCCGGCAATGGTCGAATTGAAAATATAGGAGGCGCGGCCATGGGCCGGGTCAAGCGTGCCCACCGCCTCAACGCTGATAGCGGAAGAGCCAAGGCTGGCGAGCAGGGTCTTGAGGGCAAAAATTTCCTCGACAGCCGCAAGCTGGCCGACAATGGCGCCCAGTTTCGCACCCTTGATCTTGGCCGTCACACTCTGCAAGGCCTCAGCCCAGGAGACCGCGACGAGCTTGCCATCCTTGCGCACAAAGGGACGATCCAGCCGCTGAGTTTTCAGCCCGTCCACCACATGGCGGGTCTTATCTGAAATCCATTCCTCATTGATGGCTTCATTGACACGCGGCAAAATGCGCATCACTTCACGCCCGCGTGTGTCCACCCGAATGGCCGAACCCAGCCCATCCATCACGTCAATGGATTCGGTCTTGTTCAGTTCCCATGAGCGCATGTTGAAGGCGGCAGGCTTGGAGGTCAGCGCACCAACGGGGCACAGGTCCACCAGATTGCCCTGCAATTCGGATGTCATCGCCCGTTCCAGATAGGTGGTGATTTCAACATCCTCACCGCGACCGGTCAGGCCCAGCTCCGTCACGCCTGCCACTTCCGTGGAGAAGCGAACGCAGCGCGTGCATTGAATGCAGCGGTTCATCGAGGTTTTGACCAGCGCGCCGATATATTTATCCTCAACCGCGCGCTTATTTTCAATAAAGCGGGATTGATTGCCGCCAAAGGCCATGGCCTGATCCTGCAAATCACATTCGCCGCCCTGATCACAGATCGGGCAATCGAGCGGATGGTTGATCAGCAGAAATTCCATCACGCCCTCGCGGGCTTTTTTCACCATCGGCGATTTGGTGCTGACCACCGGCGGCTCACCATTCGGGCCGGGACGCAGATCACGCACACCCATGGCGCAGGAGGCGGTGGGCTTTGGCGGGCCGCCCTTCACCTCAACCAGACACATGCGGCAGTTGCCGGCAATCGACAGCCGCTCATGAAAGCAAAAGCGTGGAATTTCAGCGCCCGCCGCCTCACAGGCCTGCAACAGGGTGTAGTCCTGCGGCACGTCCACTTCAATATCATCAATGATGAGCTTGGTCATCCGTTGAACTTTCTTTGTCTTAAACTCTTATCACTGACCGTACACTTATTCCGCAGCCATCCGAACAGGGTCCGAATGCGGATTGGCCGCATATTGATCAATCCTGCGCTCAATCTCAGGCCGGAAATGCGCAATCAGGCCCTGAATTGGCCATGCCGCCGCATCCCCCAGCGCGCAAATGGTGTGGCCTTCAATCTGCTTGGTCACGTCCAGCAGCATGTCGATTTCACGCTTCTGCGCGCGGCCTTCCGCCATGCGGGTCATCACACGCCACATCCAGCCGGTGCCCTCGCGGCAGGGCGTGCACTGGCCACAGCTCTCGTGCTTATAAAAATAAGACAAGCGCGCAATCGCCCGCACAATATCAGTGCTCTTGTCCATCACAATCACCGCCGCCGTGCCAAGGCCGGAGCGCAGCTTGCTCAGCGAGTCAAAATCCATCGGGCAGTCAATAATCTGCTCGGCGGGCACCATGCGCACGGAGGAGCCGCCCGGAATCACCGCCAGAAGATTGTCCCAGCCGCCGCGCACGCCGCCGCAATGGTGGTCGATCAGCTCGCGGAAGGGAATGCTCATTTCTTCTTCGACATTGCAGGGCTTGTTCACATGGCCGGAAATGCAGAACAGCTTGGTGCCCGCATTGTTTTTCGCACCAAAGCCGGAGAACCAGCCCGCGCCACGGCGCAGAATGGTCGGCGCAACAGCAATGGACTCCACATTGTTCACAGTGGTCGGGCAGCCATAAAGGCCCATATTGGCCGGAAAGGGCGGCTTAAGGCGCGGCTGGCCTTTTTTGCCTTCCAGACTTTCCAGCAAGGCGGTTTCCTCACCGCAAATATAAGCCCCTGCGCCGTGATGCACATAAAGGTCAAACGGCCAGCCGTGAATATTGTTTTTGCCGATCAGACCGGCCTCATAAGCCTGCTCAACCGCCGCTTCCAAACGCTCGCGCTCGTGAATATATTCGCCGCGCACATAAATATAGCAGGCATGGGCCTCCATAGCGAAAGAGGCAATCAGACAGCCCTCAATCAGCATATGCGGGTCAGAGCGCATGATTTCGCGGTCTTTACAGGTGCCGGGCTCGGATTCATCGGCATTGACCACCAGATAGCTGGGGCGCGTTGGGTCGGCTTTCGGCATGAACGACCATTTCAGACCGGTGGGGAAGCCTGCCCCGCCGCGCCCGCGCAGACCGGAGGCCTTCATCTCGGACAAAATCCAGTCTTTACCCTTGTCGATCAGGTCTTTGGTGCCATCCCACAGCCCGCGGGAGCGCGCACCGGCCAGGCCCCAGTCGCCATAGCCGTAAAGATTCTTGAAAATCCGGTCTTTATCGCTCAGCATCGTCGCTTGTCCTTAAACCGTCTTGTCGGCCACGAGTGGCCCCGCAGGATAGAGGTCTGTCAGGGTTGTGAGTTTGGCAAAATCGGGCTCGGATGTAACCCGCCCTGTCTGCGAACCTTTGGCCACAGGCAGCCCGGCGGCCAGATTATCCAGCAATGTGTTGAAATTGTCAGGGGTCAGATCTTCATAATAATCATTGTTGATCTGCACCATCGGCGCATTGCAGCAGGCACCCAGACATTCCACCTCAAGCCATGAAAACAGGCCATCGGCAGTGACCGTGCTCTGCGCACCAATGCGCTTTTCCAGCACCGCTTTGATGTCGTTGGAGCCGCGCAGCATACAGGGCGTGGTGCCGCACATCTGGATAAAATATTTACCCACCGGCGCGAGATTGAACATCGTGTAGAAGGTCGCCACCTCCAGCACGCGGATATAGGGCATGTTGAGCAGGGTGGCCACGGCCTCGATCGCCGGTTTGGTCAGCCAGTAATCATTCTGCTCCTGCGCCTTCCACAACAGCGGAATCACGGCAGAGGCCTGACGACCTTCCGGATATTTGGCAATCTGCTTCTGTGCCCAAGCCAGATTTTCCGGATTGAACGCAAAACTTTCGGGTTGCTGATCAGCAAGGCGACGAACGGACATCTATTAGGCCTTTAATTCAATTTATCACAGGCAGGCACGGCATCGGAGTGACACAGATAAGCGGATGTCGCTTTCTGCATAACAAGATAGGCCGTCCCGCTGGGGTCGGTGAACCCTGTTTTCACTTCATAGCCCTGCAGCAACAACTGGGTTACAGGTGGCAGTTTTGAATTTGTCTCGATAGCAGAGTCGGCAGCCATGGCCACACCCGCGCACAGCACAGAGCCGCCACAGGCCATAGCAAGAACCGCATAGCTCTGCACCACCGACACATTCATCTGTCGACCTCCCCGAACACAATGTCCAGAGAGCCGAGAATGGCCGAAACGTCGGCCAGCATATGTTTGCGGCACATGAAATCCATGGCCTGCAAATGCGCGAAGCCCGGGGCCTTGATCTTGCAGCGATAGGGCTTATTGGTGCCGTCCGACACAAGATAAACGCCAAATTCACCCTTAGGCGCTTCGACGGCGGCATAAACCTCACCCTCAGGCACTTTATAACCTTCGGTATAAAGCTTGAAATGATGAATGAGCGCTTCCATCGAGCGTTTCATCTCGCCGCGCTTCGGCGGCACAATCTTGCCCTCAAGCGCGGACACAGGGCCTGTCGCCTCGGTGCTGCGCAGACGCTCGCAGCATTGCTTCATAATGCGGACAGACTGGCGCATTTCTTCCATACGGATGCAATAACGGTCATAACAATCGCCATTTTTGCCGATTGGAATATCGAACTCCAGCTCCTCATAGCATTCATAAGGCTGGGATTTACGCAAATCCCACGGCGCGCCAGAGCCGCGCACCATGACGCCGGAGAAGCCCCATTTCCAGCAGTCTTCCAGTGAAACAACACCAATATCGACGTTGCGCTGCTTGAAAATGCGGTTGTCGGTCAGCAGGCCTTCAAGATCATCACACACCTGCAAAAACGGATCGCAGAAGGCATAAATATCATCAACGAGTTTCGCCGGAATGTCCTGATGCACGCCGCCGGGGCGCACATAGGCCGAGTGCATCCGTGCGCCGGACGCCCGCTCGTAGAAAATCATCAGTTTTTCGCGCTCTTCAAAGCCCCAGAGCGGCGGCGTCAGCGCACCCACGTCCATAGCCTGCGTCGTCACGTTCAGAATATGCGACAAAAGCCGGCCAATTTCCGAATACAGCACGCGGATCAGCTGCCCGCGCTTGGGCACGCTGATGCCGAGCAGCTTTTCAACCGCCATCGCATAGGCATGTTCCTGATTCATCGGCGCGACATAGTCGAGCCGGTCAAAATAAGGCACAGCCTGAAGATAGGTTTTGGCTTCGATCAGCTTTTCAGTGCCGCGATGCAACAGCCCGATATGCGGATCGACACGCTCAACCACTTCGCCATCCAGTTCCAGCACAAGGCGCAAAACGCCATGCGCCGCCGGATGCTGCGGGCCGAAATTGATCGAGAAATTGCGAATATTATGCTCGCCCATCAACCCGCCCCTTACACCTTTGCCTTCTCGTCGCCGGGAAGCACATAGTCTGGCTTGCCCTCCCATGGCGAGAGAAAATCAAAATTTCTGAATTCCTGTGTCAATTTCACCGGCTCATAGACCACGCGCTTTTCGGCATCGTCATAACGCACCTCGACATAGCCGGTGGTCGGGAAGTCTTTGCGCAGCGGATGGCCGTCAAAGCCGTAATCGGTCAAAATGCGGCGCAGATCGGGATGGCCGGAAAAGAGAATGCCATAAAAATCATAGGCTTCCCGCTCATACCAGTTGGCCGCCGGAAACACCCCGATGATGGACGGCACAGGCGTCATTTCATCGGCCTGAATCTTCACGCGGATGCGCATATTGTGGCGCGGTGACAGGAGATGATACACCACATCAAAGCGCTTCTCGCGGCCCGGATAATCCGCGCCGGCCAGATCGGTAAAATTGAGAAACAGACATTCAGGCGCATCGCGCAAATAGGTCAGCACCGCAACAATATGCGCCGCATCCGCCTCCAGCGTCAATTCGCCGAAGGCAACCTTGACGCCCGTCACCGCGCCGCCCAGCGCCGCGGCAATTTTATCTCCAAGCTCCTGCAACATCTGTGTCATCTTTTAGCGCTCGATTGTACCGGTACGGCGGATTTTTTTCTGGAGCATCAGCACGCCATAGAGCAATGCTTCAGCGGTGGGCGGGCAGCCGGGAACATAAATATCCACCGGCACCACACGGTCACAGCCACGCACCACCGAATAGGAATAGTGGTAATAGCCGCCGCCATTGGCGCAGGAGCCCATCGAAATCACATAGCGCGGCTCTGGCATCTGGTCATAGACCTTGCGCAGCGCCGGTGCCATTTTATTGGTGAGCGTGCCAGCGACAATCATCACATCCGACTGGCGCGGGCTGGCGCGCGGCGCAAAGCCGAAGCGCTCCACATCATAACGCGGCATGGAGAGCTGCATCATTTCCACAGCGCAGCAGGCCAGACCGAAGGTCATCCACATCAGCGAGCCGGTGCGCGCCCATTGAATGAGATCATCTGTTGAGGTGACCAGAAAACCCTTATCGGCCAGCTGATCATTGATGGTGCCAAAAAACGGATCATTGGCACCGATCGGCTGGCCGGAAGCATCCACAAGGCCACGCGGCGCAGCTGTCACAGCAGCATGGGTTGAGTCGAGCACTAATCCCATTCGAGGGCACCCTTCTTCCATTCATAAACAAAACCGATGGTCAATACGGCCAGAAACGCAATCATCGACCAGAAGCCCAGCGCGCCGATATGGCGGAAAGCTATGGCCCAGGGAAACAGGAACGCCACTTCCAGATCAAAAATGATGAACAGAAGCGACACCAGATAGAAGCGAATATCAAATTTCATACGCGCATCATCGAAGGCTTTGAAGCCGCATTCATAGGCGGAAAGCTTTTCGGCGTCCGGCGCCTTATAGGCCACCACAAAAGGCACAAGCAGCAAGGCCCCGCCGATCACCAGCGATAGGGCCATAAATATGACCAGGGGCAGATAGTCAGTAATCACACTTGGCGAAATCACATTTGGCATGTGTTGTTCCTGTTGAGGTTCACGCAACCATTCCTGTCACGATTATCGCAGCGCACACAAACAGGCAAGCCAAAATGCCGGCCGCGCACAATTCATTCCTGCGTTTTTTGCTCTGCCGCACGGGAACGTGCCGCTTGCACCTGTGCGGCCATAGCCGCCTGCGCCTCCGGCTGGATAAGGCCAGCCGACATGATGAGCTTGAAGGCATGGTCCGGCGTCATCGGAATCTCAACCACCTCCCGCACCGGCAGAAATATGTAAAAACCGGTTGTCGGATTGGGCGTGCAGGGCAAAAACACCGAAATATAGTCCTCGCCCTGCGGTAAATGCTGCTTCACCGCCCCCTCCGGCGCGGAAGAGATAAAGGCCAGCGACCACATGCCCCGCCCGGGATATTCCACCAGACAGACCTTGCGAAAAGATGTTCCATTCTTGGAAAACAGCGTTTCGAAAATCTGCTTCATGCTCTTATATATGCCGCGCACCACGGGCATACCGTCCAGCAGCCGCTCGCTGAGGCGCACAAATGTATGCCCGACCAGATTTGCGGTCAGAAACCCCAGCAGAGTGAGGCCAATAGCCGCAATGATCACGCCAAAGCCCGGCACATGGAAGGGCAGATACGAATCAGGCCACAGGCTTGTCGGCACAAGTGGCCGCACCCAGTGGTCAACCGTATCAATAAACCACCATGTGATATAAAGGGTGACCGCCAGCGGCCCGACCAGAATAACCCCTGTCAGAAAATAATTGCTGAGACGAGATCCGGGGCCTTTGTGCGACGGCGCTTTCGGCAGTTCGGTCATGGCATTGCCTTTGATTGGACTATGGTCTGCATAGAATGGACAGGCTCATACATCAAGTGCTTTGAGCCTAGCAGGTCAGCATGACATAAATACATTCATAATTTTCGCCCGCGAAATAGATCGGCCTGAAGCCCGCAAGGCGCATGAATCGGCGCAGATATGAAAGATTCTATCATTCAACACAGCAACCGGACTGATAATAAATGACGTATTTCATCGCAATCCGGCTGCTGTGACGTGAAATGAGCCTGTTCGGCGCAAGGCTGATCTATCGGATTCTGCCTTGTGCTGCTAACAGAATTGCACGGCTGGCCTCAGCCATAGCACTGCTGAGGCCCTTCAATTCAGCCCCAAAGAGGCTAAAACAGATAAGCGGGAGATCATAATGCCAAATAAGCGCCCAACCGTTGCCGACCTGCGTGCATTGAAGGGAAAGCGGCAGCTCACCATGCTGTTTGTTGACACGCCCGAGGAAGCGGCTGCGGCCAGTCTGGCGGGCATTGATATTCTTTCCATCATTGATCCGGTCTGGACACCGGAAATGCGCGCCGCCGCCGGACATTGCTTTGTGCAGGTCGGCCTGCTCTATGGCGAATTGTGCACCTATGAGGATTATCTGCGCGCCGCCCATCGCGTTATCCGCATCGGCGGGGATGCTGTGTATTGTGCGGCCAGCCTTGATACCATCACCAAACTGGCCGCACAATACACAGC
>DAIMHB010000074.1:0-8067 GCA_036723545.1 Beijerinckiaceae bacterium | reverse complement strand
GCTCAGGAGCATCATTCCACCGCGCCGGAAAAGCAGACCTGGTCTTTTGCCGGCCCGTTCGGCACCTATGATCAGGCCCAGTTGCAGCGCGGCTACCGCGTTTACCGCGAAGTGTGCTCAAACTGCCATTCGATGAAAATGGTGGCCTTCCGCAACCTCTCGGATCCCGGTGGCCCGGGCTTTACGGAAGCGCAGGTCAAGGCCCTCGCGGCTGAATATAAGGTCAAGGATGGCCCGAATGATTCGGGGGACATGTTTGACCGGCCCGGCCGCCCGTCGGATTATTTCCCCTCGCCCTTCCCCAACGAGCAGGCCGCCCGTGCGGCCAATGGCGGGGCTTTGCCGCCCGATATGTCGGTTCTGGCCAAGGCCCGCACCTTCAAGCCCTATGACTGGTTTCCGGCCGATGTGCTGAATGCTGTTGTGGATGTTATCACCCAATATCAGGAACAGGGGCCGGATTATATTGTCGGCATTATGAATGGCTATGCCGATGCGCCCAAGGGCCTTGAGATGAACGGCATGAATTACAATACCATCATGCCCGGCAATAAAATTGCCATGGCCAAGCCGCTCAGCGATGGTTTGGTGGATTATACTGATGGTTCGCCCAAAACGGTGCTGCAATATTCGCGCGACGTCGCTGCATTCCTGATGTGGGCGGCAGAACCGAAACTCGAAGACCGCAAGCGGACAGGGTTCCGCACCATGATCTTCCTGCTTGTGTTTGCCGGTTTGCTTTATTTCGTGAAAAAGCGGATCTGGGCTGGTGTTGCGCATTAATTCCATCCTCTGGTCAGAGATTCAGGCCTCACCCGCAGGGGTGAGGCCTTTTTTATGGACGCTCACATGACACATGCACGCATAGGCATTATTGGCGGATCGGGCCTCTATGATTTTCCGGTGCAGGATGAGCGCGAGGTGGTTGTCAGCACCCCTTGGGGCGCCCCTTCTGACGTAATGCGCACCGGGCGTGTGGGCCAGACGGAAGTGGTGTTTTTGCCGCGCCACGGACGTGGGCATGTGTTTTCGCCCTCCGGCATTAATTATCGCGCCAATATTGCGGCGATGAAGCATCTCGGTGTGACAGATATTGTCTCGCTTTCGGCCTGCGGTTCGTTCCGGCAGGCGCTTCATCCCGGACTTTTTGTTCTGGTCGATCAGTTTGTGGATCGCACCTGCCAGCGTGAATCGAGCTTTTTCGGCAATGGCTGCGTGGCGCATGTGTCGATGGCGCAGCCGGTTGCGCCCAATCTCACCCGCCGTCTGATCGAGGCGGCGCAGAGTGCTGAAGTGGCTGTACATGCGGGCGGCACCTATGTCGGCATTGAGGGGCCGCAGTTTTCATCTCTGGCCGAATCGCTGCAATATAAGGCTTCGGGCTTTGACGTGATCGGCATGACCGCCTGCACCGAGGCGAAACTGGCGCGCGAGGCCGAAATATCCTATGCCTGTGTGGCCATGGTGACGGATTATGATTGCTGGCATCCCGAACATGATGTTGTGGATGTTGCCGCCGTGGTGGCGGTGATGCAGCACAATGCCGCAGCAGCGCAAAAGCTGATCGCGGCCTTTTTGCGCGCCTTTCCGGCGCTGCATGAGCCTTGCCCTATCGGTTCTGACCGCGCATTGGACAATGCCATTATGACCGTGCCATCAAGGCGTGATCCGGTGATGGTGGAAAAATTACAGATGATTGCTGCGCGCGTGCTGGCAAAACAAGGGGCATAACATGAATTTGAAAGACGCCATCCGCACAATTCCCGATTATCCGAAACCGGGGATCATGTTTCGTGACATCACCACCCTGCTGGGCGATGCTCAGGCCTTTCGTCAGGCGATTGACCAGCTGGTGCAGCCATGGGCGGGCACGAAAATTGACAAGGTGGCGGGCATGGAGGCGCGCGGCTTTATCTTAGGTGGTGCGGTGGCGCATCAGCTTTCCGCCGGTTTTGTGCCAATCCGCAAAAAGGGCAAGCTGCCGCATACAACAGTGCGAATCGCCTATAGTCTTGAATATGGTCTCGACGAGATGGAAATGCATCAGGATGCTGTCCGGCCGGGCGAGCGGGTCATATTGGTTGATGATCTGATTGCCACGGGGGGCACGGCACAAGGCGCCTGCACCCTGCTGAAACAGATTGGCGCCGATGTTGTGGCTGCCTGTTTTGTCATTGATCTGCCGGATCTGGGCGGGGCGCAAAAAATACGCGACATGGGCGTGCCGGTCCGCAGCCTTGTGGAGTTTTCAGGGCATTGAGAGTTTATGTCTCTGAAGGCCCATTTTGCAACTGGATGAAAATCTGCGCGTTGAATTGCATCACCAGTCTGCCTTTGGCGTTGAAGGCCTGATTCAGGCTGGTGATCAGCCCCCATCCCGGCCTTGAAACGGTGCGGCGTGCGATGGGGGTGGTGTAAAACCGCAAGGTTTCGTCCGGCCAGACCTGTGCACACCATTGCATGTTCTGAATGCCCGGCGAGGGGCCATAGTCGGAAATGGTCTGCCCATTGGCCCGCTGCTCTGCGATGTTTTTGTGGCGATGGTCGATCATCGCCCGCATCCAGTTGCCGCCAATGTGCCAGGGACTGACATATTCGCCCGCCAGAGCGTCATAATCCGCATTAAACCGGCGCACATCATGGGGGCTGAAATGGCGTGCGCCCAGAAATGTCGGCTGGCCGAGCTGA
Source organism: Beijerinckiaceae bacterium (assembly GCA_036723545.1). GTDB lineage: Bacteria > Pseudomonadota > Alphaproteobacteria > Rhizobiales > Beijerinckiaceae > JANXSV01. The sequence goes on along the minus strand of DAIMHB010000074.1, from coordinate 5,379 downwards.
AGCGTCTCATAGGTCAGGACAGACATATCAGAGCCGTTTGACGGTTCTGTTGGGTCTGAAACATCTGAATATACGGGCGACAAGGACCATATCGCGGTCTGGCTCATGATGGTGCCGACGGTTGTGTCGATAAATTCCAGTGCCAAGGTCAGGCTGCCCGAAGCCAGTTGCGGCTCAGTCCGCGTTGCCCGCACCAGCACATGCGCACCGGGTCGCAGGGGCTGTTGCCAGCGCACCTCCGGAACAGAGGTGCAGGCTGCCTTTACACCCTGTGTGGCCAGAGCCGTGGTGATGATTTTATGCTGCAAGGCGCAGCTTTGCCATCCGGATGCGGACAGGCCCCTGAGCAGCGAGGCTTGCGCCGCCGCCTCATCAAGGTGAAAATCCTGCGGATCAAAATTGCGGGCGAAATCCAGCAGGGCATCGCGCGTCAGTGTGGCCTCTCCAACAATGAGTGGCCCGCTGTCCGCACCCTGAAACAGCCTTGAGAGTGTGTCGTCCGTCATGCTCATATGCGGAATGTCCAGAACCGGTTGGCCAGAAAATTCCACATCAGCACAGAGCCGGTCATCATCACCTGTGCAAAGAGATAGGGCAGGCGGAGATGGTTCATCAGCAGCAGCCCGAGCAGGAATGTGAGGCCAAAGCCCACGCTGGATACCGTGAAAAACCGCCAGAAGGCTTCATCATGGCCACGGGTGGACTGAAAAAATGTATGGCGCTTGTTCAGCGTATAGGAAACCCCCATGCCGCCGATAAAGCCGAGCAATGTTGACGGCAGCGGGGCGAGGCCGCCCAGTTCCTTCAGGCCAATCAGCAGTGAAAAATGTACAGCCGCCGCAATGCTGCCGACAATCAGGAACATCATAAACTGACGGGTAAGCAAGAGATTGCGTATCATACCGGAATCCGCACACTGACGCGCAACCCGCCCAGCGGGCTGTCACTGAGGGTTATATCACCGCCATGCGAGCGGGCAATATCGCGGGCAATGGCCAGACCAAGGCCGGTGCCGCCTTCATCCTGATTGCGCGCCTCATCCACCCGGAAAAATGGCCTGAACACAATTTCACGCAATTCGGGGGCAATGCCGGGGCCGTCATCATCAACCATAATCACCAGAAACTGCCGGTCGCGGGTCAGGCTGAGGGCGATTGTCCCGCCATAACGCTGCGCATTGCTCACCAGATTGGCGAGGCAACGCTTGAACGCCGCCGGGCGCAGGATGACGCTGGTTTCGCCGCTGACCGAGATCTGCGTGCTATGGCCATTGCGCTCCGCATCGGATTTCAGCTCTTCCAGCAGGGCCCGGATATCAGTTGTGACCGGCACCTCGCCAAGGTCACCTTTGGCAAAGGCGAGATAGGCCTCAAGCATCATGCGCATTTCGTCCACATCGCGCTGAATGGCATCAAGATCGGGGCTCTGCTCCATCAGGGCCAGCGAGAGTTTGAAGCGGGTCAGAATCGTGCGTAAATCATGGCTCACACCATTCAGCATGGTGGTGCGCTGCTCTATGGTGCGGGCAATGCGGTTTTTCATTTCGATAAAGGCATAGCCCGCGCGGCGCACCTCGCGCGCGCCGGCCGGTTTGAACTCCAGATCGCGGCCTTTGCCAAAATCTTCGGCGGCATAGGCCAGCCGCAGAATGGGCCGGATCTGGTTGCGCAAAAAGGCAATGGCCACAGCCAGCAGCACCAGCGAGGTGCCCAGCATCCAGATGATGAAAATATGTGAATTGGACACATAGGCCGCGTTGCGCGGCGCAAGGATGCGCATGACATCCTCATTCATTTTGATTCGGATGTCGATCAGGCGGTTCTGGCCAGTGGTGTCCAGCCAGAAGGGCCGCTTGATCTGCATGGCCAGCTCATGCGACATGGCCGTGTCCACCAGCGAGAAAAACGGCTTGGGCAAAGCGGGAGGCAGGTCCTCATGCGGCAAAATCTGCACATCCAGCCCCCAGCGGTCATTGGCCAGTTTTTGCAGGGCGCGAAACTGATTCGCATTGGGGGAAGCAATGTAAAGGTCAACCACGGCGCCAATGTCATGGGTGAGATCAGCCGAGAGACGCCGCGTCACCAGCTGATAGTGCCGCTCCATGAAAAAATAAGCGACGGCGGTCTGCAAAATCACCATCGGCACAATGACAATGATCAGCGAGCGGGCATAAAGCCCTTTGGGCATCATATTGCTCAGAGCACGCGAAAAAATATACCAGCGCAGACGCAATCCACGGCGAAAATTCTGAACCGCGATGGGTAAAGCCGGAAATTTGTCCGTCATGCGCATTTATGGGTCAATCAGCATACGATAGCCAAGGCCGCGCACCGTCTGGAGATAGAGCGGATTGGCGGGGTCGTCTTCAATTTTGCGGCGCAGACGGTTGATCTGCACATCAATACTGCGCTCATTGCCCGCCTCGCCAACTCCGCCCAAGTCATCCCGCGAGATGGTTTCCGAAGGTTTGTCGAGCAGCAGCCGCAGGATTTCCCGCTCGCGCTCGGTGAGGTGAACAAGCTCCTCACCGCGGCGCAACTCTCCCCGCTCAAAATGAAAGGTGAACGGGCCAAAGCGGGCGCTGGCACTGGTGCCGGATACAAGCTTGGGGCTGGAGCGGCGCAGCAGCGCCGCCACCCGCAGCACCAGCTCGCGCGGCTCAAAGGGCTTGCCCAGATAGTCATCCGCGCCCGCCTCCAGCCCGCGCACGCGGGCCTCCGTTTCAGCCAGCGCCGAGAGCATCAGAATCGGTACGGCGGAATCAATGCGCAGGCGGGCGGCAAAGCTCAGACCTGATTCGCCGGGCATCATCACATCCAGAATGATCAGGTCGAAGGCAAAACTTTTCAGGCAGGCTGTGGCCTCCACCACATGCTGTGCGGTGGTGACACGATAGCCTTTTTCCATCAGGAAACGTGACAGCAGCGCGCGGATGCGCTTGTCATCATCGACAACAAGAATATGCGGGGCGTCATCAGCAAGATTCTGCGGGCGGTCTGTATCGGTCACGTCTCACCATGGGGCCGGAGCGGCATTTGAATTTACATAGGATTGTCGTCACGCCGGACAAGGCGCTCCACTTTCTCTCTCTCGTCAGGATCAATCATAGCGGTTAAGAATTTGATTGCATTAGCCTGCGCATGTGGCTCAAGAATGGCAAAAGCACGAGAAAATCTTTGTGTTTGCAGGCGCGCAATGTCCATGGCCAGATTTCGGCCGCCAACGGTTGGATAGAGCAGGCGCTGGCGCCGGTCTGTCACACCTGGGCGCACCTCGACATAGCCCGTATCCAGCAGGTCTTTCATCACGCGGTTGAGACTTTGCTTGGTGATTTTCAATATATCCAGCAATTCGGCCACCGTCAGCCCCGGCTGGCGCGAAACAAAATGCAGCACCCTGTGGTGCGCCCGGCCAAAACGATAACGCTCCAGCAGCCTGTCGGCATCGCCCACAAAATCCCGATAGGCAAAAAAGAACAGCTCGATCAGGTCAAACATAGGGCTTGTGTCCCGGGCCCCATCACGGGCTTGGCCTAATGTATTATGCTGCGAGGGATCTGGTTTCATCGAAAATACGTCAGCACTATTGACATTCTTTTGGGAGCGTTTAGTCTCTTATGCATACGAGCGTCCGCATGGTGGCGTCAATGCAAAAACCTTGCTAAAAGCGCCAACTGCTCGGGTGAGCCGGCGCAATGTGATCATTTTGAGGAGTATGGACAATGGCAGGCCTTTCTTTTGACCAGCGTGACGGTTTCATCTGGATGGACGGAAACATCATTCCCTGGGCCGATGCCAAGCTGCATGTCTTGTCGCATGGGTTGCATTATGGCTCCTGCGTGTTTGAGGGCGAGCGCGCCTATGGCGGTAAGATTTTCAAATCGCGCGAACATTCCGTCCGCTTTCATAAATCGGCCAATATTCTTGATTTTGAAATTCCTTACAGCCTTGAGACACTGGATGCCGCCAAGGCTGAGGTGGTTCGGCTCAACGGGTTTCAGAATTGTTATGTGCGGCCTGTGGCCTGGCGCGGCAGCGAGATGATGGCTGTGGCCGCCCAGCATTCGACGATCCATGTGGCCATTTGCGCATGGGACTGGCCGAGCATGTTTGATGTCGCCACTAAAATGAAAGGCATAAATCTCGATATTGCCGATTATCGCCGCCCTGACCCGAAAACCGCCCCCTGCGACTCAAAGGCGGCGGGCCTTTATATGATCTGCACCATTTCCAAGCACCGCGCCGAGCGCAAGGGCTATGCCGATGCCATGATGCTGGACTGGCAGGGCCGCGTGGCCGAATGCACCGGCGCAAATATTTTCTTCACGCAGGGCGGCAAGATCATTACACCGATTGCCGATTGCTTCCTCAATGGCATCACCCGCCAGACTGTGATCGGTCTTGCCCAAGGCCTTGGCCTTGAGGTGGTTGAGCGGCGCATCATGCCGGAAGAACTGGCGCATTTTGACGAATGTTTCCTCTGCGGCACCGGCGCGGAAGTCACACCCGTCTCCGAAGTCGGCCCCTATACATTCACGCCGGGCAAAATCTCGCAAGATCTGATCGAAGCCTATACGGCGGCGGTGAACGCGTAAGGTTCAAATCAACTTCTTTCCCTTCACCTCTTTAAGGTGAAGGGAAGTCTATGTTTCCCACCGCTTCAAACTCGCCTCATCGGCATCCTTGGCCTCCACCCATTCGCCGGAGGTGCCATCCTTGCGGTGTTCTTTCTTCCAGAAGGGTGCGCGGGATTTGAGATAATCCATCAGAAAATCCGCTGCGGCAAAGGCGTCGCCGCGATGGCTTGAGGCGGCTATCACCAGCACAATCTGTTCACCGGGCGCGATTTTGCCATAGCGGTGGATGATGGTGATGCCCTTTAAATCCCAGCGCTGCTGCGCTTCACTGACGAGGCGCTCCAGCTCGTCCTCGGCCATGCCGGGGTAATGTTCCAGCTCCAGCGCTGCCAATGTGCCGCCCTCATCGCGGCATAAACCGATGAAACTGACCAGCGCGCCAATGTCGGCACGGCCCGCGCTCAGCAGGGCGCTTTCGGCTGCCGCATCAAAATCCACGGTCTGAATCGAGATTTTGGCCATTCAGCCTCCGGTCATCGGCGGAAAAAAGGCAATTTCATGCGCGCCCAGAATCGGCGTGTCGTGCTTGGCGTGCTTGCGGTCTATCGCCGCGCGGATGAAGGGCGCGCGCTCAAAGGCATAGGCATAGGCCTCATCGCGCGCAGCCAGATGGGCGATCAGCTCGCCAATGGTTTTGACATTGGCTGGCGGCTCAAAAAGCTCGTCAGCCTTGCCGATACGCTCGCGCACCCAGGCAAAATAAACTAATTTCACACTCATTCCTCAACCACATGCTTGAAGCC
>DAIMHB010000073.1:0-8074 GCA_036723545.1 Beijerinckiaceae bacterium | reverse complement strand
GGCCGAAGGCGAAAAGGCTGCGGCCCTGCTGGCGCTGCATGATCTCGGCCCGATTGCGCCGCAAAGCCTGACCACAGCCCAACAGCTCTCCACAGCCCAAAACGAACTGAACGCGGAACGCAACGCCCTCAAAGCCGAACATGCCGGCATTGATGCGATGAAAGCCAGCCTTGAACTGCAACAACTCGAACTTCAGAGAAAGATTGCGGAAATGAACACAAAAATATCACTTGCCAGCGAAGAAAACCGTAGTCTTGCACAGGAGCGTGACCTCGCCCGTCTTGAAATTGAAAAACTGACAGCATCAATCCGCCAGAATGCAGGCAAGAGCGATGACACCAGCCTTGCGCCGGATGAACTGGCGCTGCTGCGGGACACAATATTGAATATAGCCGCAGATGTGGTGCGCCAGAGCGCGGCTCATGAGCCCGCCGCCTCCCCCCTGCACGCTCTGATCGCCGAAGCGAAAATCAACCGCGCAGCCCATATCAACGCCGCAGAGAAAAGCCTGATGGACAGGGTCAACCGGCTTTAGACACTTAATGCCCGCCGCCGCCCCCGCCAAAACCGGCAGGCCGGCGCATAACCGGCGCCAGCACAACAAGCGCACAAAACAGCCATGTCAGCACATAAAACACATCCGCCAGTCCGCTGATCACGGCCTCACGATGAGTGAGCAGATACATCTCCTTGAGCGCGGCCGCCCCCGCATCGGAACCAAACTGCGAGAAGTCATGTGTCATATTGGCCAGCATTTCCTCGGCCGCAGTGTGCCCCCACGCGACAGATTCATGCAGGCGCTGAGCATGAAGCTCGATACGGTCTGTCATAACCGTATTGATCAAGGCCAGGCCAACCGCGCCGCCCAGATTTCGGGTGAGATTGAACAGGCCGGACGCGTTCTTCATTTTTTCCGGCGGCATGGTGCCCAGCGCCAAATTGTTGATGGGCACCATAGCCAGCATCAGCCCGAAACCGCGCAAAATCTGCGGCACCAGCAATTCCCAGAAATCCCAGTCATAGGTGATGAGCGAGGCTTGCAAGGTGCCGACAGCAAAAAGACTGAAGCCGGCGGCAATCATCCAGCGCGGATCAAGTTTGGTCATCAGCTTGCCGGTGATCGGCGCGGCAATAAACATGCACACACCGGTGATAAACATGGTCTGTCCGATCTGCAGCGCCGAATATCCCCTCACCCGTGCCAGAAACACCGGATAGAGATAGGTCAGCCCATAAAGTCCAACCCCCAGAACGAACGAGAATAGCGATCCTGTCCAGAAATTACGATTATTGAAACAGGTCAGATCCACAATCGGCTGACGGGCTGTGAAGGCGCGCCAGAAAAAAATTGTCCCCGATAGGAGTGACGCAATGGCGGCATAAACAATCAGCTCGGACTGGAACCATTCTTTTGTTGTGCCTTCCTCCAGCACATATTCCAATGCACCCAGAAACACCGCCATGGACCCCAGGCCACACCAGTCAAAATTCTTGAGCAGGGAATAATCCGGCTTGTCAAAATCAATCAGTGTCCATGCAGTCATGGACACAATGATGCCCGGCAACACATTGACCAGAAACAGCCAGTGCCATGAAAAAATATCGGTCAGATAACCGCCAACCGTGGGGCCGACCGTGGGCGCCAGCGTCGCCACCAACCCAATGATCGGGGTGATGATCGGCAGTTTGGACCGCGGAAAAATCGTGTAGGCGGAAGCAAAAACCGTCGGGATCATGCCGCCGCCGATAAAGCCCTGCAAGGCCCGCCATACAATCATTTCATTGATCGAACCGGAGAAGGCGCACATCACGCTCATCAGGGTGAATCCGGCACAGGAAACCGTAAACATCACCCGCGTCGACAGCACACGGCTCAGATAGCCCGAGAGCGGAATCATAATGACCTCCGCTATGAGATAGGAGGTCTGCACCCATGAGATTTCGTCGGCACTGGCCGAGAGCCCGGCCTGAATTTCCGCCAGTGATGCCGAGACAATCTGAATATCCAGAATGGCCATGAACATGCCAAACACCATGGCCACAAAGGCCACGATCCGCATCGGATCGATATGGTCGATTTTGGGCTGCGCGGCGAGTTTGGTGGTTCCGCTCATGCGAAGGCCGCCTTCAATGTCCTGCCTCGGCAGAGTTAAACAATGGACTGAAACCGAGTGCGGAGAGCAGGCTTGGCTTGGGCTCGCTTTCATCACGCGTGTGGACGCTCACACCAACAGACAGGCCGGGGCGCAAGATATGCTCGCGGGCCACATCCGCCGCCACAACAACACGCACAGGCACACGCTGCACAATCTTGGTGAAATTGCCCGTGGCATTTTCAGGCGGCAGCAGCGAGAATTCAGAACCAGAGGCCGGAGACAAGCCCTGAACCGTGCCCTCAACCTTGCGGCCACCCATGGCATCCACCTCAATCTCAACCTTTTGTCCGGGCTTGATATGGGCGAGCTGGGTTTCCTTGAAATTGGCCTCAATATAAACCGCATCCAGCGGCACAAGGGCCATCAGCCGCACCCCGGGCTGCACATATTGTCCCGGCTGGGCCGCACGATTGCCAACAACACCATCAAAGGGCGCGCGCACGATTGTGGCATCCAGATCGCGCTGGGCACGGGCCACTGCGGTCTCCAGCTCAGAACGTCCGGCAAGCATCTCGCTGCGCTGGGCAGCCAACACCTGCAAGGCGGCCAGCGCGCTGTCCACGGCAGCTTTTCCCCCTTCGACAGCAGCGCCTGTGTGATCCTTGTCAGCCTGAGCCTGTTCGAGAGCCGCCTGAGTGGCATTGCCCGATTGCGCCAGCGCCGCTGTGCGCGCATAGGCCGAGGCAGCGCGCAAGGCATCAGCCTGCATGGCTTCAAGCTGCGACCGCGCCTGATGAATGGCCGAGTCCTGAGCCTTGATCTGCGTCTCCATTCGCGCGATCGAAGTGTCCTGCGTCAGCAGCTTGTTTTGAGCCGCCTGCACCGCAAGCTTATAATCAACGGGGTCTATTCTGGTCAGAATATCACCCGCCTTGACAGCGCTGTTATTGTCATAAGCTACGGTTTCGATATATCCGGCAACCTTGGCCGCAATCACAGCCGTATCGGCTTTCACATAGGCGTCATCGGTTGTGACCAGAAAGCGCCCTTCCGTAAAATAAGAATAGCCCTTGTAACCGCCAAAGCCGATGGCCGCCAAAAGCAGCGCCGGAAGTATGAGATTGCGGCGCGTGCGCGCTGGCATCACCTGCCCCTGTTTCACATCCAGGGGCATGGCTGCGGAATGGGCTGGCGTCAATGATTGCCCGCCTTGCGCTGCGGATTCTGGTGCAGTGGCAATTTCCGGTTTAATTTGGGTCGTGTCGGACATGTTCAGCTGACTTTATTTTACGGCCATCATGAGCCTGCTCATGTTTCCACAAACAAGCCTCACTGAAAGCGCATGATGTTATCTTGACATAGATCAACCGTCTGGCTTATGCAAGATCGAACCGAACGGTTCAGTATAATCTTTAAAAGAAATTTGCACCTGATGACCATCACGCCTACCCATCATCGCCCGAAAGACGAGACGGTTGCCGTAACGCGTGATGTTCACACTGTGTCTACGCAGACTGCGGCCAATCCGATCACCTGCGCCGCAGCATATTGTGATTCAATGAAGCGAAAGCAAATTTTGGACGGCGCACGCGCAGTTTTCCTGCGCGACGGGTTTGATGGTGCCAGTATGAATGACATCACCCGTGCGGCCGGGGTGTCGAAAGGCACTGTTTATGCCTATTTCCGCTCCAAGGAGAGTCTATTCGAAACCCTCATCCGTGAGGACCGCAGCGCTCAGGTGGCGCAGGTTTTCGTTCTCGACATGAAAACCGCAGATCCTGCAGACATATTGTTCCACCTGGGCATGCAGCTGGCGCGCATTATTGCTGACCCGGATACACTGGCCCAGCTTCGCATCGTCATTGGTGTGGCTTCAAAATTTCCCAACATCGGTGAAGCCTTTTTTGAAGCCGGCCCACTGGCCGGCAAAGCCCATCTTGCCGATTATTTTGCCCAGCTGCATCTGTCCGGCGCGCTGCATATTGCCGACACAACTCGGGCGGCCAGCCATTTCATTGAATTGTGCCGCAGCGACCTGCTGATGCGCGGCCTGCTCAAGATCAGCCCCATGCCCGACACGGCAGAAATGGAAACCCGCATCCGCGACGCGGTTTCTGTTTTCCTGAAGGCTTACAAAAGCGCGCCTTGAAGTTTCCGTTCAAAGCACTGCGGCTCCAACATCACATCCATGGCAAAGCTGCCCCACCGGCAGGAGTGAAAATGGGTGATTTCGATTCGCTAAAAACAACTATAAGTTGAGTAGTTATTTTTACGCGCCTTGTTTTCAAGGATAACCAAAAAATGCTGCCTCATATTCAGGGCCCAATTCGACAATATTATATCAAATTTACGCAAAAATTGTCTGATAAATCCAAATTCATGCAAAAATATATACTGTTAAGATTATATTAAGAATTCAACCATAAGTTGTATAGCATGCTGGCAAAATCGTATTGAGACCCACTCAAATAACACCAGACGCGTAACGTGACTCAATCAATCGTGTGACGGGACTATACAAACAGACATTCGGGGCCACGACCATTTCAACCTGTCCTGAATGGTGCCATGCCTGAATCTTATGGAGTATGACATGTGGAATAACTTCAAAATAGCCAAAAAACTCAGTTTAGCTTTCGGCGTTATCATTCTGACCATCGTAATGGTTTCAGCTTCGGTTTTCTATACCATCGGCCAGCTCCAGCAGGCCAATTTCTGGAACGATCATACCTATAAGGTTCTCGCCCAGATCGACACAATCATCAGCGGCATGGTCAATCAGGAAACCGGTCTGCGCGGCTATCTTGTCGGCGGAACACCGAATTTCCTTGAACCCTATAAATTTGGTCAGGCCGAGGCCGACAATGCTGTTGCCGAAACCCAGCATCTGACCGCGGACAACCCCACCCAGCAGAAGCGCATTGACGAGGTGCTGAAGCCTCTGATCAAGCAGTGGCGCGAAATTCACGCCGACCCCACCATCAAACTGATGGGCGATGCGGCCACCCGCGAGGAAGCCCGTTCGCATGAGGCCAATGGCAATGGCAAAAAATACATGGACGCCATCCGTGCTGTGGCCAAAGACATGCGCGATATGGAATCCTCACTGCTCTCCGTGCGCGCAGCCTATGCGGACCAGATGCACAGCGCTGCGGAATGGGTGCTGATCGTCGGTGGCATTGTGAGCATCGGCTTTGCTCTGTTTATGGGCATGTTATTCGCCAAAACAGTGACCAATCCGGTTGTGCGTATCACAGATGCCATGCGCCGCATCACTGAAGGTGATCTGACCGCATCCATCGACATCACAGACCGCACCGACGAGGTCGGCGCCCTGAGCCAGACCGCCCGCGCCTTTGCCGAGGCCGCCCGCAAGCTCAAGGCCGAAGCCGAAGCCAGCCTCGACCGCGACTCGGTGGAGCGTGAACGCAAGGCCGTTGAGGAAGCCAAAGCCCGCGAAACCGCCGAAGACAGCTTTGCCTTCAGCGAATTGGGCAAGGGCCTGAAAGCCCTGTCGGACGGAGACCTCACCCATCGCATCACGGCTGAATTTGCGCCGAAAACCCAGCAGCTGCGGCATGACTTCAACGATGCCATCACCAAGCTGGAACAATCCATGCAGGTTGTGTCCACCAATGCCGGCACGATTCTCATGGGTTCGGATGAAATCACCAGCGCCTCTGATGATCTCTCCCGCCGCTCGGAAACACAGGCGGCCAGCCTGGAGGAAACCGCTGCCGCGCTGGACGAAATCACCGTCACCGTGCGTAAAACCGCGGAAGGTGCAAACCATGCCCATAAGGTTGTGGGCACAGCCAAGGAAGATGCCGCCCATTCCGGCCAGATTGTCCGTCAGGCGATTGAAGCCATGAGCAGCATTGAGCAATCCTCATCGCAGATTGCCCAGATCATTGGTGTGATTGACGAAATTGCCTTCCAGACCAACCTTCTGGCTCTGAACGCCGGTGTCGAGGCGGCCCGTGCGGGCGATGCGGGACGCGGTTTTGCGGTGGTGGCCTCGGAAGTGCGCGCTCTTGCCCAGCGCTCAGCTGATGCTGCCCGCGAAATCAAGAAGCTGATTTCGGAATCCACCACCAAGGTCGGGCAGGGTGTTGATCTTGTCGGCCAGACCGGCACAGCCCTTGAACGGATTGTGACGCAGATTATCGAACTCAACAGCATTATCAGCGACATTGCCAATTCGGCCAAAGAGCAGTCGGTCGGGCTTGAACAGGTGAATACAACCGTCAACCAGATTGACCAGCTCACCCAGCAGAATGCGTCCATGGTGGAGGAATCCACTGCGGCCAGCCATGCTCTGGCCAAGGAAGCCGAGGAACTGTCACGCCTGATTGCCAATTTCAAACTCAACCGCAACGGCACAGCAGAAGCCGTGCGCAGCAACCGGCCCCCGCGCACAGCCGCCAAGCCCGCCGCGCCGCGCTCGGGTGCCGCAACCACCACAGCCATGAAAACCGTAGGTCGTGGCGGCGCTGCACGCAAACCGCAGGCCGGTGCGGAAGAAGAATGGTCAGAATTCTGATCCTATCTGCCGCATTATTCCACATAAAACTCAACTCCAGATCAACCCCGGCTGCCACAGCCGGGGTTTTTCGTGAATTGTGACAAATTGGCCTGATCATCGCTTGCTTTCACCGCCCGGCAAAGCTATGAACACCCCAGTCATGGCTCCCATCGTCTAGAGGCCCAGGACGTCGCCCTCTCACGGCGAAAACAGGGGTTCGAATCCCCTTGGGAGCGCCAACACTACACCCCAAAAATTGACATAAGCCATTGTTGTGCAACGATTTTTCAATCGTGACCAATGGTGTTTGAATCATGCGGGGTGAACACAGGGTAGAACAATTCCCACGAAGACTGTTGATCAAACGGGGTGTTTCTATTGCATAGACCGTGTTCCAAAAGTGGTGCAGCCCAGATTTGACCGATTGAAAGTGGTCATGTGTCTCCACACTCGCAACGAGAGGGAAGCGGCAAACGCTGCCAATCGTATTTTAAGTGCAACTTGATATGGCTTGGCTAGAATATGTTGTTTTGAGAGGAAAACGCACTGTGAGCATTCCTTCTCCCCGCCAGCGGGGCGAGGGAGACGGTTCCGTCTAAAGGCAACAGACTCTAGATGCTGAAGCAGAGATATTTGATCTCCAAAAAGTCCTCAATGCCATATTTTGAGCCTTCGCGGCCAAGGCCGGAGGATTTTATGCCGCCGAAGGGTGCCTCTGCTGTTGAAATAAGGCCGGTGTTGATACCAACCATGCCATATTCCAAGCCTTCAGCAATCTTCCAGACCCGCGAAATGTCCCGTGCATAAAAATAGGAGGCAAGGCCGAATTCAGTATCATTGGCCGCGGCTACAGCCTCCGCATCACTGTCAAAGGCCACCAGCGGCGCGACAGGGCCAAAGGTTTCCTCTTTCAGAATCTTCATGCCTGCCTTCACATCCGCCAGCACGGTGGGCTCAAAAAATGTGCCGCCCTGCGCCGCCCGCCGCCCGCCGGTGACAATGCGTGCGCCCTTGGCCAGTGCGTCCGCAATATGATCCTCCACCTTGGCCAGACCTTCCGCATCAATCAGCGGGCCGATGCTGACGCCGGGGTCCATTCCATCGCCAACACGCAGATTCGCGGTGGCCACCGCCAGCTTTTCGGCAAAGGCCTGCAAGACAGGCCGCTGCACATAGATGCGGTTGGCACAGACACAGGTCTGGCCGGAATTGCGATATTTGGCAATCAGCGCGCCTTCCACAGCGCGGTCAAGGTCGGCATCGTCAAAGACAATAAAGGGCGCATTGCCGCCCAGCTCCAGCGACAGTTTTTTAATATCATGCGCACATTGGCGCATGAGAATACGCCCTATCTCGGTCGAGCCGGTAAAGGTGAGCTTGCGCACTTTCGGATTTGTGCACAGCTCAAGCCCCATGGCAGGGGCATTGGTTCCCGGCACAATGCTCAGCACAC
>DAIMHB010000072.1:0-8097 GCA_036723545.1 Beijerinckiaceae bacterium | reverse complement strand
CTACGGCCTCCTCAGGATGACGGGGAGAAGGAACGCTCACAGTGTGTTTCCACCTAAAAACAGCATGTTCTAGCCAACAGCTCCCGCCCTTCATCCTTCGAGACGCGCTTCGCGCTCCTCAGGATAAAGGGAGGTGAGACGCGCATCCCTCACCCTGAGGCTCTCGAAGGGTGAGGGACGCCTATGATTCTCAAGCCTTATCAAGCCCATAGAGCGAATGCAGCGTGCGCACCGCCAGCTCGGTATAGGCTTCGTCAATCAGCACCGAAAATTTGATTTCCGAGGTGGTGATGGCGCGGATATTGATGCCCTTATCAGCCAACGCCTTAAAGGCTTTGGCAGCCACGCCGGCGTGGGAACGCATCCCCACACCAATGGCCGAGACCTTCACCACATCGGTGGCGCCTTGCAGGCTGGCATAGCGGATTTTTTCACGATCCTGCTCCAAGAGCATCTTGGCCTTGGCATAATCGGCAGCCGGAACGGTGAAGGTGATGTCGGTGGTGGTGGTGTCGTCGGAGACAACCTGAATAATCATATCCACATTGATATTGGCCTCGGCCAGCGGCACAAAAATCGCAGCAGCCACACCGGGCTGGTCAGCCACTTTACGCAGGGTGATCTGTGCCTCGTCGCGCGAGAAGGCAATGCCGGTAATGATCTGGGTTTCCACAATATCCTCCTCGTCACAAATCAGGGTTCCTGTTCCGGGATTGGCCGGATCATCAAAAGAAGAGCGCACATAGGTCGGCACCTTATGCACCATCGCCACTTCGACCGAGCGCACCTGCAGCACCTTTGCGCCCAGCGAGGCCATTTCCAGCATTTCCTCGAAAGAGACACGGTTCAGCCGCTTGGCTTTGGGCACAATGCGCGGGTCTGTAGTGTAAACACCATCGACATCGGTATAAATATCGCAGCGCTCGGCCTTGATCGCCGCCGCAACAGCCACGGCACTGGTGTCGGAGCCGCCGCGCCCCAGCGTGGTCACGCGGCCCGTCGCCTCGTGCATCCCCTGAAAACCGGCAATGACCGCCACTTCGCCGCGCTCAAACCCGCCAATCAAAGCCGAACCGTCAATACCTTCAATGCACGCCGCGCCATGCGCATCGCTGGTCAAAATCGGAATTTGCCAGCCCTGCCAGGAGCGCGCCGCAATGCCCATATCCTGCAGCACAATGGCCAGAAGCCCCGCCGTCACCAGCTCGCCACTGGCGACAATCGCATCATATTCACGCATATCATGGAGAGGAGCGGCATCCTTGCACAAAGCCACCAGCTTGTTGGTTTCGCCCGACATGGCGGAAACGACAACAGCCACCTGATAACCGGCATCAAGCTCACGTTTCACATGGCGCGCCACATTGCGGATGCGCTCAATATTTGCGACAGATGTGCCGCCGAATTTCATTACCAAACGGGCCATTGGATCTGTAACCATCTTTATAACATCACGCGACGAAGCGCCGCGCGCAAAAACGCAAAAACGGCGCTATACATACGATGTATGCCCCATCTGTCAACGAATCTATCGTTCCATGTGAAAGAACCTGCCATGCCCACCAGCTCGCCAGCCCCGCACAGTCCGTCCATTGACGCCGCAGATCTGGCCAAATTTGAACGGCTGGGTGAAGACTGGTGGAACCTCTCCGGCTCCATGAAGGCGCTGCACAAGTTCAATCCGGTGCGCATTGCCTATATCCGCGACCATATTTGCGCGCATTTTGGCCGCGACCCACGCGACCCGCTGCCCCTGTCCGGCCTCAAAATTCTGGATATTGGCTGCGGCGGCGGCATTCTCTGCGAACCGATGGCACGGCTGGGCGCCGATGTCACCGGCATTGACCCCGCACCGACCAATATTGTGATTGCCACCCGCCATGCGGCCAAATCGGCCCTGCCGGTGACCTATCTTGCCACCACCGCCGAGGATTTAAGCGCTTCGGGTGCCACATTTGACGTGGTTCTGGCGATGGAAGTGGTGGAACATGTGCGCCAGCCGCAGGCATTTATCAAAACCGCCTGCAACCTGGTGGGCGACAAGGGCTTGTTTTTCGCCGCCACGCTCAACCGCACGCTCAAGAGCTTCGCGCTGGCCATTGTCGGCGCGGAATATGTGCTGGGCTGGGTGCCCAAAGGCACGCATCAATGGGAAAAATTCCTCACGCCCGACGAATTGCGCGGCTTTATTCAAGCGGGCGGCTTGAGCGTGTGCGACGAGGCGGGTGTCACTTATGCGCCGCTGCGCGATGAGTGGCGCCAAAGCCACGATAGAAGCGTGAATTATATGATGATGGGCAAGCGGTAATAAAAACAAGGAGCAGCTACAGGTAAAGCCTCTTAAAAAACAACCTTCAATCTTATGTTGACCACACATCAGCCGCTCATAAAAACGCTCATCTGACGGGCTTTACTTCATTTTTTGCGCCATACTAATCCACTTCTCGAAAGTAAATCCTCGAGGAGTGGATGTATTGTTCTCTGGCGGGATACTTAATTAGTATGATCGATGCATTTTATTCGTCATATGGCTAAAGCTATTATTTTGCGTCTCTTGAGTAAGGTTATCTTATAGCGTTTTTGATCTCCGACTATGCAACAGCACCAAAGTGCTCATCAAATTCACTATGCTCATAGTCAAGGCCGTCAGGATCGCACACAATGGCAAGTTCATCAGAGCCGTCCCAATTTGCAAAGTCAGCAGCCGAAATTGTATCAATAAGAGTGCATGTTCCATTCGCATAGACATGAGCACTGCGTGCGTGAGCAGCTTCAATAGCATTCGCTAGCTCATCCTTTGTTTCTACAAAGGTAGCTTCAAATTCTAAATATGTTGCAGCATTCATATCATAAGTCCTTACACAAATATCTACCACATACCTTGGTAAGCTTATATGGAGCATACCCGTATCTCTGATATTTACCATCGTCAACAGGACTGTGGATTAAAACTCTCTTACAACCAAGGAGTTTGGCATATTCCTCAGCACATGCCAATATAATAAGAAGTACGCCACCTTTTAAATATGATGGTGCAAAAGACCTTTCTACCCAGTTAATTACTAAATGGGTTTTTCCATTCGACGGTTTACCGATAGCCAAACCTTGAAGAACCTGCACACCATCGATTTTCTCCCATATAGCTATGTCAAACAATGATGGCCGATGTATGAATTTTCTATAAATGGTTTCCCAACTGTATTTAAAGCCGTGGTGAGTTCTGTCAGAATAATATTTTGGCCATTCCAAACGCGCGTAATTTATAGCGGCTTTGTCTATTGAGCCAAGTGTCAAATTATTCCATCTATGGTGGGATGACGAAATTTGAATCTTACTCATAAGACTTTTGGCAACAACCTCACGTGATATATTCCGTAGAGCATAATAATAGGCATAATCTGCAAGCGCCATTGAGATGATATCCTTTGAGATATTTTTATCCCGTATATAAAATTTACGTCTGCTACATAAATATTTTATCAACGTATGAATAGAGAGCACTTAAATTAAATCAATAATAAACAGTAAATATTAGTAATTTAAAAATTACATCTTGTTTAGAGGTATCAAATATTAATGTTTCATTTTATAGAAAAGCGATAACCCCTCACCGCTGATTGTGCCCGCGGCGCTCCCACTCCAGCGCCTGAGTGACAATTTCGGTGAGATTGTCATGGCGCGGCGTCCAGTTGAGCAGGGTGCGGGCGCGGGTAGCGTCAGCCACCACGGCGGCGGGGTCTCCGGCGCGGCGCGGCACACGCACAACATTGAAATCAACCCCCGACACCCGCTTGACCTCGTCAATCACCTCCAGCACCGTATAGCCTTTACCATAGCCGCAATTTGCCACCAAACTATCGCCCCCCGCCCGCAGATAGGTGAGCGCGTCGAGATGGGCGGCGGCCAGATCGGTGACATGAATATAATCCCGCAGGCCCGAGCCGTCCCGCGTGGGATAATCCGTGCCAAACACCTGCAAGGCCGGACGCTTGCCCAGCGCCACCTCCACCGCCACCTTTATGAGCAGCGTGGCATCTCTGGTGTTTTGCCCCACGCGGCCCTGCGGGTCTGCCCCCGCCACATTGAAATAGCGCAGCACCACATATTTGAGATCCGTGACCTTGGCCACATCCTCCAGCATCCACTCCACCATCAGCTTGGAGCGGCCATAGGGCGAGACGGGATGCAGCACCGCATCCTCTTTCACCGGCTCCAGCCCGACATGGCCATAAACGGCGGCCGTGGAGGAAAAAATAAACTGCTTCACACCGCCCTGCACCGCGCATTCGATCAGATTGCGGGCTTTTGATGTATTGTTGAGATAATAGCCGAGCGGATCCGTAACCGATTCAGGCACCACCAGCTTGGCCGCAAAATGAATGATGGCCGTGACCTTATGGGTGGCAATAAGCTGGGACACCAGCGCGGAGTCGCCAAAATCACCCACCATCAGCGGCACAGTTTCCGGCACGGCAAAGGCAAAGCCGGTGGAGAGATTGTCGAGCACAATCACATCCTCGCCCGCATCCCGCAGCGCCAGAACCATATGCGAGCCAATATAACCCGCGCCGCCCGTCACCAGAATGGTCATAAATGCTCCCGAATATTATTGTTGAAAATTACGCCGATACGGACATGACGCAGCGAAAAACTCTGTATAATATATCATCATAATAACCTATTTCAGCATGACAGGCGCTCAGCAAACAGGATAATTTATGGTCAGGCGTATTCGAAAAGCGGTTTTTCCCGTTGCAGGTCTCGGCACGCGTTTTCTTCCCGCGACAAAATCCGTGCCTAAAGAAATGATGACCGTGGTGGACCGCCCGGTGTTGCAACATGTGGTGGACGAAGCGCGGGAAGCCGGCATCGAACATTTCATTTTCGTCACCGGCCGCAACAAGGGCGTCATCGAAGATCATTTCGACATGGCCTATGAGCTGGAAGACACGCTTAAAAGACGCGGCAAAGACAAAGATTATGCCGCATTGATGGCGGACCTGCCGGCAGCCGGTGCCACCAGCTTCACCCGCCAGTAGGCGCCGCTCGGCCTTGGCCATGCGGTATGGTGCGCGCGCGAACTGGTGGGCGACGAGCCTTTTGCCGTATTGCTGCCCGACATGATCACCCAGGCCAATGGCCCGCGCAAAAGCCGCTGCCTGGCCCAGTGCATGGAGGCCTATAACCAACATGGCGGCAATATTATCGCGGTGGAAGAGGTGCCGATGAGCGAGACCCACCAATATGGTGTGGTGGCTATGGGCAAAGACCACGGCCATTCCTTTGAAATTACCGGCATGGTGGAAAAGCCGCCGCAGGGCACAGCGCCGTCCAACCAGATCATCTCGGGCCGCTATATTCTCGGGCCGGAAATTTTCAATATTCTTGAACATATCCCGAAAGGCGCGGGCGGTGAAATCCAGCTCACCGACGGCATGAAAGTGCTGGCAGGCCGCCAGTCCTTTCATGGGGTTCGTTTTGATGGCCGCACCTATGACACGGGCTCGAAAATCGGCTTTCTGGCCGCCAATGTGGCTTTTGCACTCGACAGGGCGGAACTTGCACCGGCCTTGCGGGCTGAGATCAAAAAATTGCTGGGTGATTTGTAATAAATTTGACAGATTGGCGCGGGCATTCTTGACAGAACCAGCCGCCCGCGCCTATATCGCCTCATCTTGCGAATGCAAGAGATGCGCTACTGAAAGCGCGTGTGGCGGGATAGCTCAGCTGGCTAGAGCACGGGAATCATAATCCTGGGGTCGGGGGTTCAAGTCCCTCTCCCGCTACCATCGCCCTCCTGATAAATGGGTGGGCAGTATTCCTCTTCCAAGAGCGCTGAGACGGCCATTAACTTCCGCGATAGGCGTTCCTCCATCCGTGGCAGGTATCACGGTTACCGTCTTTACGAGCCGCCGAATTATAGCCGCTGGTGTCGTTTCACCTGCTGCAACATCTGCCAATTCAACGCTGGAAGTCAGGACAAGCTTGGTCTGGGGTAAACGGCACGGTAGAACAAAAATTGCTGGGCTGAACCTGAGTTCAAATTTGCTAAGATATTGATATTGCATCAGGTCTTGTTGACAAGGGAAGCAGGCCGGGCGCTATCAATCCTTTCAGGCGCGCCTTTTGTTTTTCACACTATATTCACTAAGCTATTGATGCGTAAATATAATTTAATCGCAAGGCATGGTGTGTCATTATGGCAGTCATAATTTAGCAACCTAGGGCAATTTTCTCCATCCAACGTTGTTTAACCTCTAGCGGATATCGCGCGCCATAACTGTGACCGACTCCTTGTGTTGTCCAGCCTCCAATAGCACCAACAATATCTGCGGGGCATTCAACAGCGCGCAACCTGTCGCGCAAACTATGCCGAAATGAATGAATAACGCACCCTTCGGGTAATTTGTCTCGAAGCCACTTGTTCAGAGCGGCGCTTGCTGAATTCGCATTTGTGCCTCGCTTATCCGCATATGCTGGACTTAGAAATTGACCCGGGGTGTTTGCCAACCCTCGCCTCGCCGCCCACAAAGAGGCACCAATAAAGGGGACTGTCCTCACGCTACACGGCGTTTTCAAAGGGCGCCATGGGTGAATAGGAATGCTTTCGTAAGGAATGTTATCCTCAAGCTGGATATCATCCCTGATAAGTCCAGCTGCCTCAGACAGCCGTAGTCCAGTGTCGCTGATCACGGCAATCAGTCAACGCCGATTGTCGTCGAGCGCTATGCAGTCTTTGGACATTTAAAATATCATCAGGAGAGATGGCTGGGCGTTTTGTCTTTTCGCCGACTTCTGGAATAAAGGTCCCGACGAATGCGTTGAAGCATTGCAAGCCACGTTCCGACATCATTATGTTTGTGGCTGCCCGAACCGTTGCAAAAATTCGCTTGATGGATGATGTGGTTAGCCCTTTTTGAATAAGATGATCTCGAAACTTGCGCGCTTCTGTGCGTCCAATAGTAGCAAGTTCGGCGTTGCCCAAGCCCTCTGTCGCATAGGCGATATCACGAGCGGTTGACACCCTGAACAGCTCACTCTTGCCTCTTCCATTAAGTTTTAAATAAAAAGCGTGAGCACAGGAAAGTCGGATTGATTCCTGGGATGAAATTCTCGAAGGAGCTGTGATAGTGCTCGGAGACTCTCAGGGCTTAATTCCAATGCCCATTGCTTCAAGACGACATTGATTCCACGCCACATCCAATTGAACGGTAATCCGATTGGCTGCTTTGTTGGCCTCAATAAGATTACGAGTGTGAAGGCACATTACCACCGGCGATCTTTCGGATCGCTTCTGCAAAGTTTTGGGCACGCGCCTTATGCAATAAAATACACCCCGTTTGACGAACAAATGCCGCCTATTTTGTTCTACCCTGCGTTCCGCCGCCATAATGACACACCATACCTTACGATTGAATTATCATTAGGCATCAATATCTTATTGGCTATGGTGTGGTAAAAGAATGGCGCGCCCGAAAGGATTCGAACCTCTGACCCTCAGATTCGTAGTCTGATGCTCTATCCAGCTGAGCTACGGGCGCGTGATGCTTAAAAAGTCATCGTGCTTTGCGGCTCTCACCGGCAAGCACAGTGTGTCTAGCGACTCTGCCTTAAAAAGGCAACTGCAAAAAACACCAAATGCAGGATAATTCTTCATAAAAATATCGAAGAATTTGTTTTCGCTCATCTATTTGCAAAATTTAAGCGGAGTGCAGGCATCCGGCGCAAGCCTGCTGCCATGTCTGCACCCGCCCCGGTCAGGCTGGCTCGGAGGTGACTTCCGCCGGATCAATATCATAATGTGTGGAACAAAATTCACAGGTCACACCAATCCGGCCATTGGTGTCAATCATATCCTGACAATCCTGCGGGCTGAAGCGCGACAGCATGGTCAGAATATTGCTGCGCGAACAACGGCAACTCTGGCGCAAGGCCATTGTCTCGAACACGGTGGCGCCCCGCTCGTGAAACAGCCGGTAAAGAAGGTGTTCCGGCGCCAGCAACGGGTCGGTCAGTTCATGATCTTCCACCGTGCTGATCAGCGCGCTGGCCTCTGTCCATGAATCATCCTCCTCCGGCTGACCCGTTTCAGAGGGC
>DAIMHB010000071.1:0-8172 GCA_036723545.1 Beijerinckiaceae bacterium | reverse complement strand
CGCGGCTTGGTGCGCGGCAGGCCCGGCGGCGCAATGATAATCTGGCATGTGGCCCCCGGCGCGCAGTGCAGCAAGGCAGCATGTGTTTCGGGATCGTCCTGTTCAAGTACAAACAGAATATCCAGCTTGGCGCGCGGATAGTCCAGCGCCATCAGCGCCTGCAACAACCCGGGAACCACATCGGCTTCCCTATAAAGTGCAACAATGACTGTGTAACGCGGCAGGGCAAATTCCGGCACAAGCGCCGGGCTTTTTTGAAGGTGCGGCGCTGCACTCGCCCATGTCGCCATGAGTCTGTGACTGATAAAAGCCGCGGTCAGAGCATTGCAGATCAAGCCGGCCACGCTGAGAGTCACAGCAAAATTCTGCACTCCGGCAAAGGCCAGAACCGTCAGAACCATGCATAAAACCACATATTGGGCTGTATTCATGCCGTCGCGGGCTGATAAGCTGGCATTTTTGCGCCAAAGGCCGAATGAGGCCTCCTCCTTGATAAATTCCGAAGCCTGCGCAAGCACAAGCTGGCGCAGATGACTGGGCGTGGTAATGACAAAATCAGCGCGCCGCGCTGATGTATTCTGGAGCAAAAACCGCAGATTTGCGGCTGCGGGCGCAATAATATAACGGCTTTTGGCGCCTTCATCACGGATTTGAGCAATTCCGGACGCAATCGCCCCCTGCACATTGCGCCTTTGGCTCAAGCGGACCTCATAATCAATAAAAGGGCGGCGCAATATACGGGCCACCATTTTATAAAATTCATCCGCTGTCACATAGCCTTCGGCCAGAGCCAATTCGTCCAGTCCCACACCCTGCGCCTGCGCCAGCTCAAATGCGGCAAATAGATCATCCAGCGACAGGCCGCACCGCACCAGAACGGCCATTTCAACCGGCAAATGCTGAACGCTGGGCAGCGGCGGGGCGGCGTTGGACAGGGACAGCGCCAGCCTCTCTGCTCCGGATGATGCTCCGCGGGAGGTGATGCCCTGTGAACTGCCGCCTTTATTTTCCATCAGATCAGAATTCATGATATAGGATGAGATATGAGCGCTTGCACCGGTGCACAGGTATCAGCCACTGGCAGCAGATCATTAAAACCAGATAAAAATTAAAATTTAATACTCATGTTTTTACGGATATTCGATCTCTATGCGCAAAAACACATTCAATATTATTCGCTTGGCGGCATATATGGTTTTTTTATATGCTCCGCTTGCCCAAGCACAAACATCTATTGAAACACCGCTGCTGTTCGATCCCCATTTGCTGAATGAACTGTCTGACAGCAGCGAGATCCGGCAGATCCGCTTTCTGACGGAAAGCGATTATCCCCCGTTTCAGTTCATGCGGTCAGACGGCGTGCTTGCAGGGTTCAACATTGATCTCGCCCGTGCCATTTGCGCACAGATCAGGGCCAGTTGCACCATTCAGGCCTGGCGGTGGGACAAGCTCAACGAGGCGCTGGCCAATGGTGCGGGCGATGCCATTATTGCCTCACAAAAACCGACAGACGCCACCCGGGTGAGCCAGATATTTTCTGCGCCCTATTATCTGACACCGGCCCGTTTTGCGACCCTGAAAAGCAGCACACTCACAGTGGACACACCCCAGGCTCTCAAGGGAAAAACCATAGGCGTGGTTGCGCATTCAGCGCATGAGGCCTATCTGCAACAGGCCTTTCCGGCAGCTATAAGCACAGGCTTTGCCTCATTGGCCGAGGCGCAACAAGCCTTGCTCGCCTCACAGATTGATGCGATCTTTGCCGATGGGCCAAGTCTGGCGATCTGGCTGGCTGCGGGGCAGGCCGAGTGCTGCACTTTGCGTGGCGAGGCCTTTTACGACAGTTATTTTTTTGGTGAAGGGGCCCGTATTGCCTTAAGGCCTGATGACACGGGCCTGCGTGCGGCCATCAATGCCGCCCTCAAAAAGCTGGACGCCGACGGCACTCTGGCTGAACTCACCGGCAAATATTTCCCTGTGAATTTTTATTAGCGGACAGCGCCATCAGATCGTTTTGCCTGTTCGAATCCGACACAGAACCGGCGCTGTCAAAGACTCTGCGCCCCGCCATGCTCAACCAGCAATTTCATGATCGAGGCGCGCAATTCGGGAATTTGCGCCCCCGTTTCGGAAGATGTGAACAAAACTTCAGGAAAGGCGGCGGGCCGTTTGCGCAATGCGGCCAATGTTGCCGCGATCATAGGTTCCTGATCGGCCAGTTTGATGTCATCGCGCTTGGTCAAAATCACCTGATAGGACACGGCAGAGGCGTCGAGCATGTCCAGCATTTCGACATCATTATCTTTGATCCCGCGGCGGCCATCAATCAGCACGAACACCCGCAACAGGCTGGCACGCCCGCGCAGATAATCTTTCAGCATCTTGTTCCAGTTAGCGACTTTGGTTTTTTCAACCGCCGCATAGCCATAACCGGGCATATCGACAAAGCGCAAACGGATGTCGTCGGGATTTGGCCCCATGGCAAAAAAATTGAGCTGCTGCGTGCGCCCCGGCGTATTGGAGGTGCGCGCCAGCGTATTGCGGCCCGTCAAGGCATTGATCAGCGAGGATTTGCCCACATTGGAGCGCCCGGCAAAAGCGATTTCCGGCGGCCCCAGCGGCGGCAGATCATCAGATTTTGCTGCCGCCCAGATAAAATCCACCGGGCCGGAAAACAGCTTGCGCCCGGCCTCGATAAAATCCGGCCCCTGCGCGGCATTATGTTCATTCATTACCCGGCCTTTTTGACAAAAAGACCACGCAGATTGTCGAACAGCTCAATCTTCACGCCCTCCCGTTTCATAATGAAACTCTGCTGGAGAATCGAAAGAATATTGCTCCAGGTCCAGTAAATCACCAAACCGGCAGGCATTGTGCCCAGCATGAAGGTGAAAATAATCGGCATATAGGTGAACATCTGCTTCTGAACTGGATCGGCAGGCTCCGGATTCATCTTCATTTGCAGGAACATGGTCACACCCATGATCAGCGGCCAGATGCCAATATGCAGAAAGGGCGGCAGGAAGGTCGGGTCAAACGGCAGAAGTCCGAACAGATTGATCACATGCGTCGGATCCGGCACCGACAGGTCTTTGATCCAGCCAAAGAACGGCGCCTGACGCATCTCAATCGTGACCAGAATCACCTTATACAGCGCAAAAAAGATCGGAATCTGGATCAGCATCGGCAGACAGCCGGAAACCGGATTGATCTTCTCTTTCTTGTAAAGTTCCATCAGGGCTTGCTGCTGCTTCTGCTTATCGTCAGCAAAACGCTCCTTGATCTCGTTCATCTGCGGCTGAACCTGCTTCATCTTCGCCATGGACTGATAGGACTTGTTGGCGATGGGGAAAAGCGCGCCGCGCAGCAGAACCGTGACCACCAGAATGGCCAGCCCGAAGTTGCCTATGAATTTATAGATAAAATCAATGAGCTTGAACAAAGGCTTGGTGATGAAATAAAACCAGCCCCAATCAATCATCAGGTCAAAATTCTTGATGCCCAGCGCGTTCTGATAGGTTTCAATCGTATTTGTTTCTTTTGCGCCGGCAAAGAGATGGCTGGTGACATCAGCGGAAGACTTGGGCTCAAGCGTGATGGCCTCGCCCAGCGTATCGGTCTGATAGGTTTTGGCCACATCGCCAAAGGCTGAGAATGTGGCCTTGAATGGCACATTCTGCGAGGGAATCAGCGCGGAGGCCCAATATTTATCGGTAAAGCCCAGCCAGCCTGCCGTCCCCTCCAGCACTTCCTTGCCATTGGTGGCCTTCTCGATTTTGGAATAGGTGATTTCCTGAATACGCGAATCACCGACAATGCCCAGAAGCCCCTCATGCAATGCGCCGAAACCCGCCAATTTGGGAATATTGCGCCGCGCAATCAGCGTATAGGGATAAAGCGTCACCGGTTCTGTGCCCGTATTGGCCACAGTGTCCTTCACGGCAAACATATAATTCGCGTCCACACTGATGGTGCGGGTAAATACCAGCCCCTGACCATTGTCAAAGGTCAGTGTCACAGGGCTTTGCGGTGTGAGCACATCCTTATCCGCCGCCCATTCGGTCTGGGCATTGGGCAGCGCGACTTTTGTGCCCGCCGCGCCGACAAAGCCAAACTCAGCATAATAGGGGTTGGGCGCGCCCGCAGGCTCGAACAGCACAATATTCGGCGACTTCGGATCAGTGGTTTCACGATAATTGACCAGAGATATATCGTCGATACGCGCGCCCTTGAGCGCGATGGAGCCGGTAAGGCGCGGGGCGCTCAGCCTGATGCGCGGCGATTTGGCCAGCGCCTCCTCGCGGGTGAGAGCAACATCGACAGGGGCAGCGCCAGCAGGAGCCGCAGCATTGGGCTGGGCTGCCACAGGCACAGAAGATGTGGCCTGCGCAAGGCTGGCGGCCTCTTTCTGTTTCTGCATCTGCGGCACGCCGTAGAAATAATTCCAGCCGAGCAGAACGGCGCTGGACAGGCCGATCGCCAGAAAGAGATTTTTATTGTCCTGATTCATCGCATTTCAGCCTGTTGGGTCTGATGGGGAAAATGTGCCGGAAGCGCGCGGCGGCGAAGTCTGTTGTCCGGCACGGGAGGTTTCGGATTTTCGCGGCTCGTGCACACGGCGTAAGGCGCGCGACACTTCCGCCCCCAGCTCTGCAAAGGGCAAGGACAAAATGGCTCGGCGCGCAACAATGACATAGTCATAGGTGTCTTGGTAAGGCAGGTCGCCGAGGCGCAAAACCTCACGCAGGCGGCGACGCATACGATTTCGCTCAGGCGAATTGCCTGTCTTATTGGTGACGGTAAGGCCAAATCGCGGACCTTTTATGACCGTCTCACACCCATCGCCGGATTGAACGGGGTCGCTGCGGCGACGCAGAGCCTGAAGGGTCAGCGCGGGAAGGTTGACCCGCCGCCCTTTGGCGACGGCAACAAATTCGGCACGCTGCTTGAGGCGCACGGGAGGGTTGCTCCCGCTCATGAAAATTTAAGCCGAGAGACGCTTGCGGCCACGGGCGCGGCGGGCGGCAATCACCTTGCGGCCGCCAACAGTGGCCATGCGGGCACGAAAACCATGACGGCGCGCGCGGACGATTTTACTAGGTTGATAAGTCCGTTTCACGGGTCACACTCCAGAGTTTGCATTTGAAGCGCCACATAGCATTTTAACATTCTGCTGCATAGCCCGCGGGCTGCTTTTGGCAACAAAAATCTCAACACCGGTGTGACGCGGATTGAAAAACTTGACCGCATATAGGGCGAAGCGGGCGTATAAGTCAATGTCCAATCCGGCGGGAATGCGGGTCTTGACCGTTCTTTTTCGACAGCATGGCGGCTTTATGCTGTGCGGCCCATGCAAATCCTTGACAAGTGCCACACAGAATAACAAACCTCAGATATAAATATAAGGGGACACACCGCTCATGACCCATGCTTTAGAGACCATTATCAACGCCGCTTTTGAAGACCGCGCCAACATCACCCCGAAAACAACGGGCGAAGTGCGCGATGCGGTCAATACCGCCCTGCATATGCTCGACACCGGCCATCGCCGCGTGGCCGAAAAAGTGCCCGGCAAAACCGGTGTTGAGGGCTGGAAGGTCAATCAATGGCTGAAAAAAGCCGTGCTTCTCTCCTTCCGTCTCAATGATATGGAGCTGATTTCAGGCGGGCCGGGCGGCTCAAGCTGGTGGGACAAGGTGCCCTCGAAATTTGTCGGATGGGGTGTGAAAGAGCATCAGGCGGCAGGCTTTCGCTCTGTGCCCAACTGTGTGGTGCGCCGCTCGGCCTATATTGCGCCGGGCGTGATTCTGATGCCGTCCTTTGTTAATCTCGGCGCTTATGTCGATACGGGCACCATGGTCGATACATGGGTGACGGTGGGCTCCTGCGCGCAGATCGGCAAGAATGTGCATCTTTCGGGCGGCGTGGGCATTGGCGGCGTGCTGGAGCCCTTGCAGGCCAATCCGACCATTATCGAGGATAATTGCTTCATTGGTGCGCGTTCGGAAGTGGTGGAAGGTATGATTATCGGCGAGGGTTCGGTGCTCTCCATGGGTGTGTTCATATCCGCCTCGACCAAAATCATCGACCGCGCCACCGGCAAGGTTCATGTGGGTTATGTGCCGCCCTATTCGGTGGTGGTGTCCGGCAATCTGCCCGGCAAGCCGCTGCCCAATGGCGAGCCCGGCCCCTCGCTCTATTGTGCGGTGATTGTGAAAACAGTGGATGCGCAAACCCGCTCCAAAACCGCCATCAACGAGCTGCTGCGCGACTGAGAGGCGGTCAAGCCTTTCTCAACGCCAAGCCCAAACGGATAGAGACAGAGGTGCGGCAGCCGCCGGGATGGAGTGTTCATGACCCAAAGTGTTTTTCTGGATGCTCATGGCTTCGCATGTGAAATCTGGCCGCAATTCGGGGCGAATGTTGTGCGCCTCACCCATGTGCATAATGGCAAGACCATACCCCTTCTCTATACTCCGGAGGTGCCAGAGCCGGGGCCAAATCCAAGCTGGTTTGGCCTGTGGCCGATGGTGCCCCTATGCAACCGCGCCTTTGGTGCCAAGCTCGACACGGGCTTCACAATCCATGATCTGCCGATAAACGATCCCGCAGGCACCAATATTCACGGGTTCGGCTGGCAGGCCGCATGGGATGTGGTGGCGCAGAACCATGCGCGTGTGGTGATGGCGCATCGCGCGGTCAATCAGGGCCCCTATTCCTATCTTGCCCGCATGGCGGTGAGCCTTGAGGCAAGCGGCGTCAGTTTTGACCTCTCGCTCACCCATGAGGGAGAGGAGGCACTGCCCTATGGCATGGGGTTTCACCCATGGTTTCCGGCCAATAGCGAGACGCGGGTGCGCCTGCGCGCCGCGGGCGAGGTCTATATGGCAGAGGGTTTCCGGCCGCAGGGGCATGGCCGCTTGCGGGATCTGCATGATTTCAGCCGTGGCCGCCCCGCACGCGAATGGAGCGAGCGGGCCATCAACTTCACCCATTGGGACGGCGTGGCCCATATTGACTGGCCGGACCGCAATATAAGCCTGACCGTTCGCGCCAGCCCCAATCTGTGCCATCCTGTGCTCTGGTCGCCGGAAAAAGCCGATTTCGTCTGTTTCGAGCCGCAGTCCCATGCTGTCGGCGCGCAAACGGAAGGGCTGATCCGCGCGATTGCGCCGCTGCACATGCTGAATCCGGGCGAAACCATGGTGGGGTCCTTGCGCCTCAGCCTGTCGGATTTTACATTCTGATCGCATGGGGCCTGTGCCGGAGGCGTGAGGGCTTTTCTTGCGGCGCTCCACCGCCTATATCAAAGCCATGAACACGCCTGACCCTTCTTCCGCCCCACTCATGGGCAAGGCCGTCCTGATCGGCTTTGGCCTTCTGTTTTGTGCCGCTTTAATTCTGTGGGCAGGGTTTGGATCACTGATTTTTATTGACCTTGTCAGTGTCATCCGCAGTTGTTTTTGACTATGATCGCAACACTGTTCAGCCGGATATGAAACCTTCAGCCGCGCAAGGAACAGCAAGGCCCCAACTGAAACGGATGTGCTCATGCGCCGCCTTCTGCCTCTCACCCTGATATTGACCGGCTGCCTTGCGGTTGTGGCGGCCAGCCTGTGGGTGATGCAACCCCAGAGCAGCGGACGAACATCGGCCATCGGCGGCCCATTTTCGCTGATTGACCAGAATGGCCATGTTTTTAATCAGGACGCCTTCAAAAACAAGGTGGCCATTGTGTTTTTCGGCTATACGCATTGTCCTGATGTGTGCCCGACCACGCTGTATGACCTCACGCAGGTTCTGGCCAAACTGCCGCAGGACGCACCTCTGACCGCCGCTTTTGTAACCGTGGACCCCGAACGCGACACGCCGGAGGTGCTGAAGGATTATCTCTCCGCTTTTGATCCGCGCATCAGCGGCCTTTCCGGCCCACGGGAGCAGGTTGAGGCCATGACCAAAGCCTATCGTGTCTATGCCAAAAAAGTGCCCGGCCGCCGCGCGGATGATTACACCTATGACCACACCGCGCTTGTCTATGTGATGGATCGCAACGGAAATTTTTCCGAGGCGCTGAATCTGTCCCGCCCCCCCGAGGAAACGGCAAAGGAACTGCGTTCCTTGCTTTAAGCGCATACCAAAAACATATACCCGGTCAGGCCATGAATATATAGT
>DAIMHB010000070.1:0-8189 GCA_036723545.1 Beijerinckiaceae bacterium | reverse complement strand
GCGCTTTACACGGCGCGGCCCGAGATGGCCGCCGCCAAAGCCCGCGTGCGTAGTATCGCCAGCGCCATTATCGACGGGCGGGATCTGATCGGCATTTTCGAGCGTGAGCTGATCAGCCCTCTGGATATAAACGTGCAGCAACAGATTGCCGATGCCTCCAAACGCGTGTCGCTGGTGACAGCCATTGCCCCGCGCGCGTTTCTGGATGTGATCTTCGTCGCGGCGCAAATGATCCGGCTGATCCGCAGCATTGCGGAGATTTATGGCAGTAAGCCGGGATTTTTCGGCCTGATCCGCCTTGGCAAATCCATCGCGCTGCATCTGGCCATCACCGGCGGCATGGCCGCTGGTGACACTGTGCTGCAACAGATTGTCGGGCATGGCCTTGCCGCGCGGCTGTCGGCCAAACTGGGCGAAGGTGTGCTCAATGGCATTCTGACGGCCCGTGTGGGACTTTCCGCCATGGCGCTCTGCCGCCCCCTGCCATTTTTACATAAGCCCGCCCCCGGCCTTAAGCAGGTCGCGCCGTCTTTATTTTCAAAACCGCGTTGATGAGGGCAAGCCCAAGCCCCAGCCCGACCACGCCCCATGCACTGGTCAGATCCGTCCATTCAAAATCGGACGAAAGCTGAAAGCCATCGAGAAAATTGAAATTATTGAGCAGAATCCGGCCCATATCCACCCCATTGCGCAGATGATACCAGAGGGCCTCGATCAGGGCTGTCAGTGTGGCCGCAACCACGCCCAAGCCCATGAGGCTGACAAAATGCGTCGCTATATTCCGCTTTTGCAGCATCCGGTGCAGCATGAAAAATATATACAGGCCGAGAATGAACAGGGCACGGCTGATGTCCAGCTTGGACTGAATCATATAATGCAACAGGCCGATGGCCGCCAGAGTATAGACAATTTTATGCAGGCGGCCCCAGCGCGGCGCACCCAGACGCCGGATCATGGCATCCGTCGAGGTTGCGGCCAGTGTGGCCAGACCCAGCAATGCCACAAAACCGATGGTCAGATAAAAGCGCAGGGCAATTTCCCGCCCCACAACCCACAGATCCCATTGCTGGTCGGTAATATACAGCGTGAAATGCACCAGCGCATAGACAAATGCGGTCACACCCACCATGCGCCGCACCAAAATCAGTTTCGGCCAGTCGGCAATGCGGCGCAGCGGCGTGATCATCAGCGAAACGACAAGAAAACGGATGGCCCAGTCCCCCGTGGCATGAATGGCCAGAGTTATGGGCTTGGGTTGCAACCAGCCTGCGGCCAGTTGCGCCGCCGTCCACACACCGGGCGCGAACATCAGCGCCAGTGTCACCGCCTTCAGGGCAGAAAACTGGCCCTTCCTGTCCAGCCAGGGTAAATATCGTGCAGAAATAACCATGGACATGGGCGTGCCTCTGAGCGGGGTGTCAGCCCTGTCTGGCGGGTGTTGTCACCACAAGGCCGTCGAGTTCGGGGCGCAGTTTGATCTGGCAGGAGAGGCGTGATGTGGGTTTAACCTCAAAAGCAAAATCCAGCATGTCCTCTTCCATGGACTCGGCCTTGCCAACCTTGTCCATCCAGCCGGCGTCCACATAGACATGGCAGGTGGCGCAGGCACAGGCACCGCCACATTCGGCATCAATGCCGGGAACAGCGTTTTTGATGGCCGCTTCCATCAGCGTGGCCCCTTCGCTGGCCTCAATCTCGCGTGCTTTGCCGGACGCATCTATAAAGGTTACCTTGATCATTCTGCACTCATTCGGGATTTTGTCTGCGCAATCGGGCGCAGCCTGTTGTGGATGATGCAAACATAGACAAGGACGTGGCAAAGGAAAAGGGGCCGGGGCGCCTCAGGCGCGCAATATATCCGACAGGCTGTCGCCGGTTTCAGCCACAGCGGCCTCCACTCCGGCCACATGGGCCGTCATCTGGTGTTTTACAGCATTATGTGCGGTTGCATATTCCAGCGCCTCTGCCGCTCTGGCCACATGGCGTGCGCCAACAGCCTGCACCGAACCCTTCAGCGTTTGCGCCAGATTGTGTATAATGCGGGCTGTATTGCTTTTGCCCGATGAAAGCGTGTGCAGCATATGCACAATCTGTCTGGCCTGCGCATCAAACAGCGCCAGCAATTCCCGTTCAAGCGCCGGATCCCCAAGGGACTGATGCGACAGATGCACCAGATCAAGCGCCGGGCCCTGATGGAGGTCCACAGGCTCCGGCATATCCATTTTATAACAAAAACTTGGGCGACTGGCCATGATCCACTCCCTGAAGGCTAAATATTCATGCCAAACATCTGCCCCAACCTTGGCGTAAAATATCCTAATAAAATGCTTTCAGGGTAAAGGCTTCTAAATGAATGGTAATTTTCGCGTTAACGATGTTTGTAAATGTTGTTGAATGAGTGTTTCATTCAGGCCGACATCAAGTTATGTTAAATAGACATTAACCAACATTACAGGGTTGGGCAGCCAAAAGGCGGAATTCTGATAAAGAGAAATCCGCACTGCCTGACAGCAGGCCCATTGGCAAGGTAAAAGGCAGACACATGGCACAGCAAAGACCAGGACATGATCCCGCGACTGTGACTGCGGCAATGTCGGCGATCGAAGAAGCGCTGAATCTGTCCTCCGGACCCAAGACGGACGCTGCCGGTGGCAAAAAAGCGGCTGGCGAGACATCCCCGCACACGGGGCCCCT
Source organism: Beijerinckiaceae bacterium (assembly GCA_036723545.1). Lineage (GTDB taxonomy): Bacteria > Pseudomonadota > Alphaproteobacteria > Rhizobiales > Beijerinckiaceae > JANXSV01. The sequence continues at coordinate 5,495 of DAIMHB010000070.1, read as the reverse complement.
GCTGGAAATCAAGCTGCCGCATGTCGACCATGGCACAACAGCCCTGAAACCTGTCGGCGAGCCTGTCAGCGCCGCCACCGAAAGCGTTTCCCCGGCATCATCCCCACTCAGTCCGGCCACACCGCCTGCCAATGATGACCGCAGAGTGGCCGGTTCCATTGCGCAGGCCATGAGCATCCGCACCAGCGACATGCCCATCGCGCTGGCCATGCTGGCTTCAGCGCTCTGGCTGGGGCTGGTCGGTTTTTATATTGTCAAAGCCACAGCCACAGACACATTCGGCAGTCTCACAAGCATAGTGGGCAACAGCCAGTTTCCGTCCTGGCTGCTGCTGGGGCTGGGGCCGGTTGTGTTTTTTCTGCTGGTAGCGGCACTCATCCGGCGCATACAGGAAATCCGCCTCACCGCCCAGTCCATGGCCACAGTGGCCATGCGCCTTGCTGACCCCGAAACCCTGGCAACCGAACAGGTGGTGACCCTGTCACAGGCCATCCGCCGCGAGGTGGCCTCCATGGGTGACGGCATAGAGCGTGCTCTGGCCCGCGCCAGCGAGCTTGAAACCATGGTGCGCACGGAAGTGTCGAATCTTGAGCGCTCCTACACCGACAATGAGCGCCGCATCCGTATTCTTGTGGATGGTCTGGCCAGTGAGCGCGAGGCGATTGTCAGCTATGCGGACCGTGTGCGCAGCGCCATCACCGGCGCGCATGATAAAATGAGCGAGGGTCTTGAGGAGGTTTCCCGCACCCTGACCGAGCGCGTGGCCCATGTCGGCACGACCGTCACCACAAGCCTGAGCGCCAAGGGCGAGGAAATTTTTGGCACATTGCAGTCCAGCAATGAGGCTTTTCTGCAAAAACTCTCCGAACAGAGCACTCTGCTCTCGGACAGAGTCGGCCAGACCCGTGACGAGATTGCACAGTCCATCGACATGCGGATTCAGGACCTCGACCAGCATTTTCGCCAGACCGGCGCGGCGCTCACCTCCGAATTTATCGGCATGGGGGAGACGATCAACGAGCGCCTCAGCACCACAGGCAAGGACATTGCCGAAAATGTCCTCAATAACGGGCATAAAATTGCAGCCCAGCTGAACCAGACCAGCGCCATGCTGGAAAGCACCGTGGGGATAAGAGGCGATGCTCTGGTGCAACGGCTGGCCGAGACCGGTGAGCAGTTTTCCGAAATTCTCGTTAAACGAACATTGGAGGCGCAGGAGGTGTTTGAGGCCTCAGCCGAAGCCCTTTCCGCCAAAATGGACGCCCAGCAGACCCATATCCAGCATGAGCTGACACGTCAGAGCGCTGTCCTGTCCGATCATTTTGTGCAAACCTCGCAACATGCCATCGAAACCATGAGTGAACATGCCGACCTGATGCGGCAAAATCTCAATACAACCGTCGAACACACGGCGCAGATGCTCAACGCGCATTCGGTCGATTTTGCCGACCGCTTCCGCAGCAGTGCCACCGAGGCCATCAAGGATATAGAGGCCCAGACCAGCGTCTTTGACGAGAAGATCAAACACACAACCGAGCAGAACCGGGCTATCCTCGAAATGCAGGGTCAGGCGCTGCAGTCCACCTATCAGCAGGTTATCAGCACAGCCATCACCCAACTGGCGGTGCAGGGTGAGGAACTGGGCCATCATATCAGCGCATTGGATGCAAAGCTCAGCGATACCGCCGAGCACTCCACAGCCGCCCTGCTCGCGCATAGCGAAGCCTTCCGCACACAATATCAACAGACCGTTGAAGGCGCGATCGGCACCTTCGCCGACCAAGGCGAGGCGTTCAATCTCCAGTTCATCGGAACGGCTGAAAATGTGCTCTCCACATTTGCCGACCGCGCTGAAGCCCTTGACCAGAATTTTGCACAAACCGCCCGCGAGGCCATCGACGCTCTGGCAACGCATAGTGACAGAATCACCGGAACGATTGCCGAACGTCTGAATTATTTTGAAGAAAATGTGCTCAAACATGGCGCCGCACTGGCGGATCGTGTCATCAGCGGGGCAGACCGCATCACCAATAATGTTGATCAGAAACTTGGTGCTGTGGAAACAGTGTTTACCGTGCATGGCGAAAAATTCCTCTCTGCGCTGGAGAGCCGCACGCATAAAACATCGGAACAGCTTGAAGCGCACATGACCGAGTTTGAGCAGAGAGCATCCTCGAAATCGCAGGAAATCTCGTCATCGCTGGATTCGCTCATTGCCAAAATTGACGCCGGTCTCGATGCCCGCGCCCATTCGCTCAATGATATGCTGGCCCATCGCGCTGTCGATGTGGCCAGGGTGCTGGGCGATGGTGGCCGCGAGATGACCCGCGCCCTCGACGCCAAGGCCTCGGAAATCGACCAGATTCTGCTGCAGCGCTCAACGGCCATGACCGAAACCCTGTCAAACAAAGCCGACGAGATCAACTCTGCACTGGGCGGCAGAGCCGCCGAGATTGCCAATACGCTGGATGACCGCATCGGCATGTTTGAAAGCCGGATTGTCAACCGCCTCGATACGGTCACAACAGAACTCAATGACCGCGGCAGCACCGTTGTGCACATTTTGCAGGAACGCGGCAAGGATATTGCCGCCATGCTGGAGGCGCAAAGCTCCGCTCTGGAGAATGGAACTATCACCATTCGCCAGCTGCTTGAACATGAAGGCCTTGGCCTTGTGAAAGCCCTGAGCGAACGCGGCGGCGATGTCAGCCGTGAAATTGCCGAAATCGGCGACCTTGTCATCCGCGCCATTGAACTGCGCGGATCGGCGATTGTCACCCAGCTCACCCATCAGCAAGGCGAGCTGGTGGAGGCCATTGACACGTCCTCCAGCAACCTGCGCTCCAATATCGAAGTTAATACGGCTTCGGTTGTGTCCTCGCTCATCGACACCAACGCCAAAGTTCAGAACGATATCGGCACGCTGCTCTCGGAGCTGGATCAGCGCAACCAGACCCTGAAAACCCTCTCGGGCGATGCCACCCAGAACCTCAGCCTGATCGAATATAATCTGGGCGCGAGAGTTAAGGAATTTGACACAGCCCTGAATCTGGTCAAACAGCAGATTATGACATTGGCACAGACCTCCGCCTCGACCCTCAACGGGGCGCAGACCATTGCCGAAAAACTCTATGTTCAGGGTAAAAATCTGACAGAAACCTCAGATCAGCTGATCAGAGCGCAAAAGGACAATGATTCCTCGCTTGAGGCCCGGATCGAAACCCTTGAAGCCCTGTTGTCCCGCGTGAATGAGCGCAGCCATGATCTGGACCAGATCATGCATAATTTCACGGCTGTGATCGAGGACTCGGTCAAGACAGCGGAAATGCGGGCACGCGATATCGGCAGCTATCTGGCCGAAACGACCCAATCGGTTCAGAACACCATGGGCCAGCAATTTGAATCGCTGCGCTCAACCGCCGGCAAGGAGCGGGAGAAAACATCCAGCGCGTTGCGTGCGGCCTATGATCAGACAAAAACCGAAATGGACGCTATATTCACCGGCACGGCGGCGCGGTTCAAGGACACAACCGAAGAATTGCTGTCCATGTCCAACGCCATCCGCAATGAGCTGGAAGCCACCCGCGAGGAATTGCGGCGCAGCACGGCAGAATTGCCACAGGAAACCATGGCCCAGACGGCCAATCTGCGCCGCATTGTCACCGACCAGATCAATGCCCTCAACGAACTGACCGATATTGCCACGCGCTCGGGACGCGCGATTGACGTTGCGGGCGCCGACAGTGCTTCGCCACGCCGCGCACCAGAGCCAGCCCCCAAACTGCGCAATCTTGAACCCGCGCGCGCACCGGAACCCCAGCCGGGCAAAGCACGCGCCCCCGCCGCGCGCTTATCCGAGCCACAGGTCACGCTGCCGCAGCACCGTGCGGCTCCCCAGCCTGCCGCCACCTCGCCGCGCGAAGATTTCATGCGTGCACGCGCACCGCTGACCCCGCCTGCGGCAACCGCCCGCCCGAATCCGGCACCGGCACAGGCTGAACGCGGGGCCGGATGGCTGTCTGACCTGCTGAGCCGCGCCTCACAGGACGAGAGCACCCATGCGCCGCGCAGCAATCCGGCCAGCGCACAGGCACAGCCCATCGGATCACTGGACTCGATCTCGCTCGATATTGCGCGCATGATCGACCATAATACAGCCGTCGCCATGTGGGACCGCTACCGCAATGGGGAGCGGCAGGTCTTTACCCACCGCCTCTATACGCAGCAGGGCCAAACGACATTCGATGAAATCCGTCGGCGTTACCGCTCTGACGCGGATTTCCGCGAGACCGTCAATCGCTATATTTCAGAATTCGAACGTCTGGACAGTGAGGTCAGCCGCAATGACCGTGACGGCAACCTGACCCGCGCCTTCCTCGTTTCGGATACAGGCAAGGTCTATACGATGCTTGCCCATGCAGCGGGCCGGCTGGATTAGGGCATGATGTTTTTATATCGACATTCTTTGTGAGCGTCCCTTCTCCCCGTCATCCTGAGGAGGCCGCAGGCCGTCTCGAAGGATGGGGCGAACGCGTCGTTTCCGTCTCAAGGCAACAGGCTTTAGGGCGGGTTCAGGTTGCGGTCATGAGCACCTGAACACGATTCAGAATATCGAAAACAAAGGTTTTCAGAGGGCCGCCGCAGTCCAGACAATGAGGTGCGACATCACATCAGAGAGGGCCGCATCCAGAGCGGCAACGACAGCCTTAGGCTCCGCCGAGGCCTGCGGCCGGTGCTGCACGAAGGTCTGACTGCGCATGATTTTGCCCGAATGGTCATCCACCAGCTTGGCTTCGATTTCGACAGACACCTGCGCCCCGTCAGGGTCATATTCAAAGGCACGAATCTCGCAATCCAGCTGATAATCGGGAACAATGCGGTCGCCGGGCCGCGCCACGCGGCTCAGCCTGTGAGCATTTTCAAAACTCTGCACCAGCCGCGCCTGTATCATACTGGGCAGACGCGCCGCCCATTGTCCGCCGGGCAGATAGGCCAGAGAATGGTCGCTGCTGCGCACCAGAATACGCTCGGAATCCAGCGCCTCAATGGCCAGAGGCTCAGCAATCACCATCTGCTTGTGGGAGCCATAGCTATTCGGCGTGGCGGACAGCGCCGAAAGGTCATAAGACACAGGCGGCGCACTGACACAGCCCGCCAGCATCAGAATTGAACAGCTTGCGATCCATGCCCGGGCCATTCTAATTCCCCTTATATTCTGGCAATTCAGGCCTGGCCCCGAATAAAAACTGCTGCGGATTGAGCTGAATCGAGCGCAAAGACCGGTTAACCTCATTGAGGGAGCGCCGCGCCTCGCCGGTGAGGGTTTCAAGGTCGCGCAGCCCCGGGCCGGTAAACCGGTTGATGCCCGTGCTCATTTCTGCCGTACGCTTGTCAAGATTATCGGCAAGTTTATGAATTGAACGGGCGGCATCGGCCACATCAGAGAACATGCCCTTGCTGTCGGGGGACGACACCATGCCATTGACGCCCTCCAC
>DAIMHB010000069.1:0-8313 GCA_036723545.1 Beijerinckiaceae bacterium | reverse complement strand
GATTATCCGCAAGCAGATGTCGTGCGGCGTCAGATGACTGGAGGCTCCACAATGATTTCCATCGATCTGAAGGGAGGACGGGAGGCTGCATTTTCCTTTGTCAACGCTCTTCGGTTTTTCACGCTCTCCACAAGCTTAGGAGATGCGAAAAGCCTTATAACACATCCGGAAACGACCACCCATCGCGGGGTTCCTCCAACCGCGCGCGCAGGTCTTGGCATTGGCGCCGGAACACTCAGGCTTTCAATCGGCTTAGAGGATGCTGATGACCTGATAGAAGATATTGAATTGGCCTTGAGCCGAACTGGCTAAGGTTGCTGTGGCCAGCGCCCTACGCCTTTGCTCTGTCACACTCATATAAAACGGAGTTGATGTCATGATTGAAATACCGCGCGCGCCTAATCCCGTTCGCAACAAGGATAAGGTCCTGCTTTCGATCTGCACCATGGATTGGTGTGATTACGGTGTTATATATTCTCGGGAAGTATTTGAGAATATTGACGTGTTATTGTGGGATCCGGGCGACCCGCATCCTGCGATAACGGATGAATGGGAGGGCGATTGGATCATATCCTATCGCGGCGACTATATATTTCCTGAGAGCGTCTACCGGCGGGCGCACAAGGGTGCGATTAATTTCCACCCCGCTCCGCCTCGCTATCGTGGACTGGGCAGCCAGCACTACGCGATCTATCGGGGTGATGAGACTTATGGCTCAACTTGTCACCATTTGGCCAAATCGGTCGACACGGGTGACATTATTGATGTCGCCGAGTTCAAGATCGCGCCGGGCATCAGTGCGTCAACACTGCGATTACATGTCGGCACCGCCTGCTTGTCGCAATACCTGATGATCCTGACCGACTACATCTTGCCGGGCAAGGCGCTGCCTCGTTCCGAACAGCATTGGGGCGACCGCCTCTATAAACAGTCGGAAATCAACGAATGGTTAGACTATATGCGTGCGAACGAGCCCGAACATCGGTGCCTCCGTTAGCAATCGACAGTGACCAGCCCTGGTCTTGATGGTGAGATCAGGCAACAACCCGAAGGAGATGCCATTGCTTCCGATTGATCACCTTTTGGTTGCCTATAGTGCCTATCTTATTGGCACTGCCACACCAGGACCAGGCAACCTGTCCATCATGGCTACCTCACTTAGGCAGGGACGTCCGGCTGGAATGGCCATGGCCTGCGGTATTATCACCGGCTCCCAATGTTGGGGCATAAGTGCGGCGATCGGGCTTGGTGCTGTGATGGTGGCGCTGCCGTCGACATTCCTCGTCCTGCGCATTGTCGGCGGACTTTATCTGCTTTGGCTCGGAGTTCGCGCCGCTCGTCAGGTTTTTAACGGCGCAGGCCCTCGCATGCCTATCTCAGTCGAGACGCCACGAGCTACCGCCCTCTGGCCACACTATCTTCGCGGCTTCGGCATTCATATAACCAATCCCAAGGCCATCCTTGTCTAGATGACCACAATCACGTTAGGTTTGCCGGGCAATACTGCGCCCTGGGCAGGCTTTGCCGTTGTCGCAGGCTGTTTAATCATTGGCTTTATTGTCTTTTCCTCCTATGCTTTGGTATTTTCGAGCGTGCAGGTTGTCCAAGTCTATGCGCGCATTCAGCGATGGGTTAGCGGCGGCATGGCGATTTTTTTTGTATCTGCCGGGTTGGCGCTCATTCTGTCTCGCGTCTAGAACCCTCTGAGATGGTGATGTTGTCACTTTCATCGAACGATCTGAGGGAACTGACAGCTTGGAGGCATAAGCTGCATCAGCAGCCCGAAATCTCAGGCAATGAAGTGCGGACGGCGGCGGAAGTGGCGGACTATCTTGCGCGAACAAAGCCCGACGATGTGATCACAGAGATCGGCGGTGCTGGCCTCGCGATCGTCTATAATGGCAGTGCACCGGGTCCGACCATTCTTCTGCGGGCTGAACTGGACGCCTTGCCGATCGAGGAGCGAACATCGAAGCCTTATCGCTCGGCAGAAACGGGCAAGGCCCATCTTTGCGGCCATGACGGACATATGGCCAGCCTGGCGGCCATAGCATATCTCCTTGGCCGTCGGCGACCGCGCTCTGGCCGGGTTGTGCTCCTGTTTCAGCCTGCAGAAGAGACCGGCGTCGGAGCTGCGGCGGTAATCACTGATCCGAAATTTGCTGCAATTACTCCACAAATGGCCTTTGCTTATCATAACTTGCCGGGACTGCCGCTCGGCCATGCCTTGCTCGCGGCAGGATGCGTCTGTTGCGCCTCCGTTGGCCTTCGGATCCAATTAACGGGTAGCACCTCACATGCGTCCAGCCCGGAGGATGCGATTTCACCAATCCATGCGCTAAGCCGACTCATGCTGCTGCTGAATGCGCTCGGTTCTGGTCAGGTGACTGATCCGGACTTTACACTGGCGACAGTGACGCATGTAAATATGGGAGATCCAACTTTCGGCATTACCCCCGGCAATGGCGTATTATTTGTAACATTAAGAGCGTCTGCCAATGAAAAATTGGCCCAATTATCGGCCACTGCTTCCAAAATGGCGCAACAGATTGCACGCGAGTACGGTTTGCACATAGAAATCTCCGAGCATGAAGCATTCGATGCATGTATGAACGCCCCTGAAGCCGTCACCTGTCTTGCCGCCGCATTGGCTGTAGAAAAAGTGCCCTGTAAAGCGGCAGGTCTGCCAGTCCGCTTTTCCGAAGACTTCGGCCGCTTCGGCCGAACAATTCCTTCAGCAATACTGTTTCTGGGCTCAGGCGAATTCTCTCCAAATTTGCATAGTCCCTCTTATGATTTTCCCGATACTCTGATCGCCATCGCGGCGCGTATCTTCAGCCGCCTCATATTCAATCTACTCAAGTGAGGCGATCAAAAATCAAGATCCGGCACTGAAGCTCCAATGAACAGGACTTTCCGCCTGATTTCTCCCGGATTTTCCGGATGATTTACTATTGATAAGAATTTTTCTATAATTTGTCATAGAACATCGCATCGGATGCCGGGGTGCTGGCATTCCGCAGACGTGATGATGCGCTTGGCTTGACCAAATGAACCGGACAGGTTCTCGCGGATAGCAGGACAGGCAAGAATGGCTGCCACGACGTCATCGCGCAGTTCTGGTAAGCTGTATTTGGGCGTCTCGTCGGTTGTGAGGGCGTAAAAGACGCGGATCGCCATGGCCATGATCCCGCGATGCGTTGAATTATTGGCGGGCGGTGACGAGAAAATCTTCTGTTTCGGCGCGCGTTTCTCAAAACAACAAGACATATATCCATTTTAAAGCGTTATTTTTCTCATTCACGCCCTATCCAGTGTGACCCTGCGCCTTTATGATGTCGGCATGTCACACAATTTTTCCCAGACCTCACGCCCGATTCAAGCCGGAGACCATCTCTTTCTGGTGGATGGCTCGTCCTATATTTTCCGCGCCTATCATGCCCTCCCCCCCTTAACACGCAAAAGCGACGGGATGCCGGTCGGCGCGGTGGCCGGCTTTTGCAATATGCTGTGGAAGCTGCTGCGGGAGGATATAGCGGGCGAAAAACCCACCCATCTCGCCGTGATTTTCGACCATTCGTCGGATACATTCCGCAATGACCTTTACGACCAGTATAAGGCCCACCGGCCGGAAGCGCCGGAGGATCTGCGCCCGCAATTTAGCCTGATCCGCGAGGCCACCCGCGCCTTTGATATTCCTGCGGTGGAGCAAAAGGGGTTCGAGGCGGATGACCTGATCGCCACCTATGCGCGACAGGCGCGCGAAGCGGGGGCCACTGTGCTGATTTTGGGTTCGGACAAAGACCTGATGCAGCTCGTGGGCAATGGCGTTTTTATGTATGACCCGATGAAGGACAAGCGCATTGGCCCGGATGAGGTGGCTGAGAAATTCGGTGTGCCGCCCGCGCGCGTGATTGATGTGCAATCGCTTGCCGGAGATTCGGTCGATAATATTCCCGGCGTGCCGGGCATCGGCATCAAAACCGCAGCACAACTCATTCATGAATATGGCGATCTGGACAGTCTGCTGGCCCGGGCCCACGAGATCAAACAGCCCAAGCGCCGCGAGGCTCTGATTGAAAATGCCGAAAAAGCCCGCCTGTCGCGTCTGCTGGTCACCCTGAAAGACGATGTGCCGGTGGAGACGGCGCTGGATCAGCTTGGCACGAGCGAGCCGGTGCCGGGCAAGCTGGTGACCTTTCTCAAAACGATGGAATTCACCACGCTCACCCGCCGCGTGGCGGAGGCCTATCGATTTGATGCAAGCTCGGTGGAGGTGGCCAAGACCGCGCCTACGGCGGCTGACCCGCCCGCCGATCTGCCCGCGCGCAGCGTAGCGTCCGATGACTTTTCGCCCCTCAATGTCGCTGCACAGAAAAAGGCCGAGGGCCTTGCCACACAAATCGACCGCAGCCTCTATGAAACGGTGCGCACCGCCGCAGATATGCAGCGCTGGATAGATCTGGCCTATGCAGCCGGACGGGTTGCGGTGGATACGGAAACCACCTCGCTGGATGCCATGCAGGCGGATCTGGTCGGCATATCCATGGCGGTTGCGGCGGGCAAAGCCTGTTACATCCCGCTGGGGCATAAATCGGCGGGTAGTGGCGACCTGTTTGGCGGCAATGACCTTGCCCCCGACCAGCTGGACGCCCGCACGGCCATTGCCCTGCTCAAGCCACTTCTGGAAGACCCTTGCGTGCTGAAAATTGGCCAGAATATGAAATATGATGCACTGGTGCTGGCCCAGCACGGCATTCATATTGCCCCCATTGATGATACGATGCTGCTCTCCTATGTGCTGGATGCCGGCAAAAACGGCCATGGCATGGATGAACTCTCGCAGCTTCACCTCAACCACACGCCGATTCCCTTTGCCGAAGTGGCGGGTTCGGGCAAGAATTTTATTGGTTTTGCCAAAGTGCCGATCGATAAGGCCACCGACTATGCCGCTGAGGATGCGGATGTCACCCTGCGGCTGTGGCAGGTGCTCAAACCGCGTCTTGCGGCTGAGCATATGACCACCGTTTATGAAACGCTGGAGCGCCCGCTGGTGGAAGTATTGACCCGGATGGAGCGGCGCGGCATTTCCATTGACCGTGCGATTCTCTCGCGTCTGTCCGGCGAATTTGCCCAGAAAATGGCCGGTCTGGAGGCAGAGGTGCAGGCGCTGGCGGGCGAAAACTTTAATCTGGCCTCGCCCAAACAGCTTGGTGATATTCTGTTTGGCAAAATGGGCCTGCCGGGCGGCACAAAAACCAAAACCGGTGCATGGTCCACCTCCGCCTCGGTGCTGGATGATCTGGCCGAGCAGGGCCATGAACTGGCCGCCCGCATTCTCGACTGGCGGCAGCTGGCCAAGCTCAAATCCACCTATACGGATGCCTTGCCCAATTTTGTCCACCCCCAAACGCAGCGGGTGCACACCTCCTTTGCGCTGGCCGCCACCACCACGGGGCGGCTGTCCTCCTCCGACCCGAATATTCAGAATATTCCGGTGCGCACAGAGGCGGGACGCAAAATCCGCACGGCCTTTGTCGCCACGCCCGGCCATAAGCTGATTTCAGCCGATTACAGCCAGATTGAGCTGCGTTTATTGGCGCATATTGCCGATATTCCGCAGCTGAAAAAAGCCTTTGCCGACAATCTCGACATTCACGCCATGACCGCCTCGGAAATGTTTGGTGTGCCGGTGGAAGGGATGCCCTCCGACGTGCGCCGCCGCGCCAAAGCGATTAATTTTGGCATTATTTACGGGATTTCGGCCTTTGGTCTGGCCAATCAACTGGGTATTGGCCGCGAGGAGGCGGGAAGCTATATCAAAAAATATTTCGAGCGCTTTCCCGCCATCCGCGATTATATGGAGGCCACCAAAAAAACCGCGCGTGAAAACGGTTATGTCACCACGATTTTTGGCCGCAAATGCTATTATCCGCGCATCACATCCAGCAATGCTGCCGAACGCGCCTTCAATGAGCGCGCCGCCATCAATGCGCCGATTCAGGGCTCGGCAGCGGATATTATCCGGCGGGCCATGGTGCGGATGGATGAGGCGCTGCTGGGTGCCCGCCTTTCAGCGCAAATGCTGTTGCAGGTGCATGACGAACTGATTTTTGAAGTGCCGGAGACAGAGATTGAAGCCACGCTCAAACTTGTGCAAAAGGTGATGATCGACGCGCCGCACCCCGCGCTGCACCTTTCCGTGCCTTTGCAGGTGGATGCCCGCGCGGCCCATAACTGGGACGAGGCCCATTGACCGAGGCGCTGAAAGCCAAAGCCAGTGCGCTGGGCTTTGATCTGTGCAAAATAACGGTGCCGGAAGCGGTGCCGCAGGCCGGCATACGCCTTGCCCAATGGCTTGAAAGCGGCGCGCAGGGCACAATGAACTGGATGGTAACTCATGCGGACCGGCGCAGCGACCCGAAGCGGCTCTGGCCAGAGGTGCGCAGTATCATCATGCTGGGCATGAATTATGGGCCGGAGCGCTATGAGGAGCCACCGTCTGTGGCCGGAAATATCTCTGTCTATGCCCGCCACCGGGATTATCATGATGTTATCAAGGGCAAACTCAAGCAGCTTGCGGGCTGGCTGGTGGCCCATGCGGGCGGTGACGTGAAGGTGTTTGTCGATACGGCCCCCGTGATGGAAAAGCCGCTGGCGCAGGCGGCGGGCTTGGGCTGGCAGGGCAAGCATACCAATCTGGTCTCGCAGGACTTTGGCTCCTGGCTGTTTCTGGGCTCTATTTTCACCACGCTGGCTCTGGAGCCAGACGCGCCCGCACATGACCATTGCGGCTCCTGCCGCGCCTGTCTGGAGGCCTGCCCCACCAATGCCTTCCCCGCGCCTTACCAGATTGATGCGCGGCGCTGCATTTCCTATCTGACCATCGAGCATAAAGGCCCGATCGACGTTGAATTGCGCGAGAAAATGGGCAATCGCATATATGGCTGCGATGCCTGCCTTGCCGCCTGCCCCTGGAACAAATTTGCTTCAGTGGCGCGCGAAATCAAACTTCAGGCGCGGGCGGATTTAACCGCGCCGCCACTGGCCGAGCTTGTTGCGCTGGATGATGCGGCGTTTCGTGTGAAATTTTCCGGCAATCCGGTCAAGCGGATCGGGCGGGATCGCTTCATCCGCAATGTGCTGATCGCCATTGGCAATTCCGGCGATGGGTCATTCCTGCCCGCAGTAGAGGCGCGTCTCCATGACGGCGCGCCGCTGGTGCGGGGCATGGCGGTCTGGGCGCTGGGCCGATTGTCCAAAGCGCGCGCGCTTGCGCTGCGGGCGCAAAATTTGCATGAGAGTGACGAAACTGTGCAGGCCGAATGGGCCGCATTGGACGGAATGTGAGATGAACCTGTTGATCTTTGGCCTTGGCTATACAACGCAGTTTTTTGTGCGGCAGTTTGGCGCGGAGTTTTCCTGCACAGGCACTGTGCGGAGTGCCGAGAAACAGGCGGCTTTGCAGGCGCAGGGCATCAATGCCCTAATGTTCAATGCACCGGAGGTTGAGGCTGCACTCGCCCGCGCCGATGTTGTACTGGTGTCGGCGCCGCCGCGCATCACAGACCCCACCCTACAGGCCTATGCTGCGGCGATAGCCAGTGCGCGCGCCAAAAAAATCATCTATCTTTCGACCATTGGCGTCTATGGCCATCAGGATGGCGGCTGGGTGGATGAAACAACCCCGCCGGAGCCCTATTCCGAGCGCTCCGCCATCCGTGCCAAGGTTGAGCAGCAATGGCTGAATTTAGGTGCGGATCACGGTAAAAATGTGCAGATTTTGCGCCTTGCCGGCATTTACGGGCCGGGACAAAATGCGCTGCATAATCTTAAATCCGGCACGGCGCGGCGTATTGTCAAGCCGGGACAGGTGTTCAACCGCATTCATGTCGGGGATATTGGCCGCGCAATTCTGGCCGCCATGGAAACCGGCCTGCCCAGCGGTATTTTCAATGTGACCGATGACGAACCTGCCCCGCCGCAGGATGTGGTCACCTTTGCAGCAGAGTTGCTGGGCGTGACACCGCCCCCCGAACAGGACTTTGCCACCGCGCCGATGAGCGAAATGGCGCGCAGCTTCTATTCCAAGAACCAGCGCGTCTCCAACCGCCGTCTGCGCGACATTTTAAAGGTGGATCTGGCCTATCCGACCTATCGTGAAGGAATAAGAGCTCTGTTTGAACAGGGTGAGGGGCGGTAAGGCCCTTGCGCCCAATGCCCCGCCACGCTCGCACCCGCAAAGCCATTAGGGTCTATTGCTTTTAGATGGAAACGTCTCCCTCTCCCCGCTGGCGGGGAGAGGGTGGGGTG
>DAIMHB010000068.1:0-8376 GCA_036723545.1 Beijerinckiaceae bacterium | reverse complement strand
CAAGTGTGCCCTGCCAGATTTTGGCATTTGCAGCAACGGGCAGCATACGATGACGCGCGGACAGCATTTCATTGGTGGCGCGGGGAGTTGCGAGAGACATAATCAATCCTCAGGTTAGAGTTTTGTACGCGCGACCTCAGGCGGTCTGAAGCGCCTTGGTTTCGAGAAAATCTTTTTCAGAAAGGCCCATGGCGGCCACGACACGGCGCTCTTCTGTGGTCAGGGCCATGTGCTGGCCATTGACATTGCCCGCATTAGCCTCCTGTTTGAAAAAGCTCGGCTGCGCGGCAACCAACTTCTGCACCTCGGCAAAACCGGCATCGGTGGAGCACAGCGCCTCATAATGAGCACGGGATGCAGGCGCGACCTTCCCATCTTTCACGGCACCATCCAGCAATGCAGCAACAGCTGTTTCGCGCTGTGTTTTGAGATATGTTGCCAAAGCCTGTTCGGCGGTCGCGCGGCTGGCCAATGCGAGCTCAAGATCAGCGCGCGGGACAAAAGATGCCAGCGCAGGGGTTTTTGCCGCATTGATTGCTTCGATCAGATGCGCTTCGGACACATCAGTATCGACAAAATTTGCAGGCAGGCCAAGCGCCGCACAAAGGGCCTTTGTATATTTCATGGGTATCTCCGGATTGAGGTTAGGATTTTGAAGCCCAGCCAATGCAGGCAGATGCAATGCCGGACTGGTGACCAATGCGGCCGATCGCAGCGACGTGATCTGCCCGGCAGCATCGTGCAGAAACGCGGGCGATAAATAACGATAGGTTTTGCCAGCCAGGCTGTCGCGGCCGAGCTGTGTCCATTCGACACGGGCACAGAGAGCGCCATCACGCAGCGCGATTTCTTTCATCCAGCCAGCGGCTGGTGCTTCCTCGCCCTTCGGGACTTTGATTTCGGTGGCGTGGTTGATGTCAATCGGCAGATCAGCACCATGTGCATCAAATGCCGCAATAACCTGACCGGCATTATCCAGCCGCCACTTACGTCCGTCGCGGGCACTGATGTCCGGGCCAGCCGGAAACAGCTGCACCCATTCGGGCAATGTGCCGCCCTCGAATGCGAGAGCAATCATAGACCCGATTGCAATGCCTGATTGGCTATTGCAAAGGGCAAGAATTTGAGGGCTGGACAGGTGATGCGTCATGGGTGCATCATGTGTCTATTGTCGATCTATCTGCCCGACCGCGATGCGTCCGGCAATGATCTTAAGCCGCAAATATTTTGCGGCCCCCATGCCCCAAACAAATGAAATTTAAAAGGCCATTTAAAGCCGTGTGCGGCCTTTGTTAAGTGCAGGCTATAATGTCCGCATATATTCGGCCCTGTGCCACCCACGGCCATTTAAATCGATATAAAAATTTGTGAACAGAAATTGCAATCCTCACTGTTTTGCAGTATTGAATATATGCCCCCGAGATGATGGTGCCGGATGTAATCTCCGTCTTGGGTTCCTACCCAAGTCGGGGGCACTTATCTTTCTACAAAACTATTGACGAAGTTCTGTTTCGTAAGCGCTTGCGATTTGGATTTGGATTTTGCTTCAGCCTCACCGCGATTGATAAACGAAAAGCTCTTCAAAAAAACCTCGCCTGTTGATTTGGCTTTGCGCAAAATCAGCCTTACCGAAAAATCAGCCAGGTCAGCAAAAATATGCACTTGCCGTTGCACAGGGTCACTCAGCCAATAGGCCTGTGCCGTATCCAGAGCCTGCTGAATACGGCGATAATCTGCAGCCGTCAGGTCAGCATGATTTGCCGCCTGCTTCGCGCCATCCGCAACCGATAGTTTGACCAGCCCGGCATCAGTTTCCAATAGCTTTGCCGCGGCCTCAGGCAGAACAGCCACGGGAACCGCATAATTTCCGCGTTGTTTATTGGCCGGATCGGTATTGTACCTATCATTGTCATAGGGCGCCTTGCCTTCGGCAATCGTTTTGAAAATTGGCTGGCGCGTCATATCCTCGACAGCAATGCGTTTTTGCTCCGGCGTGGCATCTCCCAACTTGTTGTCCCAGAGCTTGCGCAAATTATCCATGCGAAATTTGCCCGGATTATTATCCCAGCCCGGATCAACGCCAGCCGGAATATGGCGCATTTCGCCTGTGCGGTCATTATGCCAGACACGCGTTTGCCCCTCATGGGCAGGGCGCTGCGCATCATAATTTTTCTTTCTGGCCTCAGAACTGCTGATCTGCAAAACCCGGCACTGGCACATCCATGCACTGGGCGGGTAATGCGTATCCCACCACGGGTCATCGACCGGCAAGATTGTGCCTACCCATGAAAGATGCGTTTCACGCGGGTGCAATGCGGTAGTATGCAAATATTCAAAATAGGGCAGACCGCTTTTTGTGCGCTGGGCGCGCTCCCATTCGGCAGCGGCGCGGGCAGAGCGGATATTGGCCCAATAAATGGTTTGCAACCGCCGTGGCGAGCCAAGCTGCACATTCGTGATTTCGCCGGTCAGTGGGTCTGGCAATTCCTTTTTGCCCCACCATCCTTTGGCTTGTAATATGGGTTCAAGGTTTTTGCGAAAATTCTCGAAGTTCACCCGATTGTCAATCGCATCCTGCACGGCCTTACGAATATCACCCAGCACATCAAAGCCAGCGCTTTTCGCCACAGTGAAGGATGAGGCATGTTCGTCAAACTGGAAGTCCTTCCACGAAAAGGTTTCACGCTCGCCTTTTGCGCGCAGATGTCCCTGTTCTTCGAGTGGGGCCTGAGCGAAGGTTTCCTTTTTGTCAGCCATTGACTGCGCCGCCCACACGCGCCTTTAAACCTGCTTTGAAAAGGCCTTTCATCAGCTCATCAATAGGCAAATCGCCCTGCAACTGATCCAGCGCAGCCATAAATTCTTCATAGCTGTTTGCTTTTTCAGCAGCCGACTGCACAGCTTCAAAAATAGGGGTCATCTCCTGCCGCCATCCCGATAAAGCCTCGGCCTCGATTTCGTCATCGGTGATTTCAGCCGGCAACCGGTTTTGTGCGCGGGCCAATGCAACGCGGAAACCGCGTGCCTCAGGCAAATTAACAGATGTCAGTGACGTAGATACCTTATCAGCAACAGCCGGTATCGTATCCGCCTTTGGTGCTGTCAGCAAATGTTCGCCCTTTTCAGGGTCACGCAACCCAATTTTCGAGCGTATTTCCGACTCTGACACCTTAAGCCCCATCGGTATTAAATTGACCAATGCTTCAGTCAATACCTTGATATCTTCCGGTTTAGCCACCGGCAATCGCACTTTCGGATATTTTTTCTGAGGACCAAAATTAAGAGATACAAACCACGGAATGAGATCACGATTGAGCGCCCGTGCAACGTCCCGCGTGTCGGCCTCGGTCAGTTCGAGCCGCACCTCATTATGGACAACGGCCTGAGCCCGTGATGCACCATCATCACTGGTCATTGTCTGGCCCTGAACCAGCTTACTGACCTGTTCATCGACAAAGCGGGCCAGATTTTCAAAAGCGACATCATTCGCGCCGGTCTTCACCTCGTGAAAATCGATCTGCATGGCTTCGGGAATAATGGCAGCGGCATCAATGCCAATCTGGCTTACAGCGCGCAATAATTTGCGCCGATCTTCCTCTGATGCACCCGCATGATATTTGCCGATACGGATCGGCATTCCATAAACTTCGCAAAAGGCCAACCAGTCCTTGAGCGAAAAACTTTTGATCATATAGGCAAAGGCCGCAGCGCGCGCCAAACCTCCTCGCAGTGGGATACCGGTTTTCAAGCGCGGTTTATGCACGATAAATTTGCCGGGCGGCAATTCAACGCCTTCGATCAGTCCGTCAACGGCGAGGCGCACTTCAGATTTGGTGCGAATATCAAAAACAAATAGCCTTGGATCACGCCAGGCATATTCAACCGGCCACCAGAGACCATCGCGTTCACCCCAAATCATCTCAACGCAGGAATAGCCCTTGGCCAGTCCGTCGAGCATATCCGTCACCAGCCCAAAAATTTCAGGGTCATTGATGAGCTCATGCACCCGTTTGGTGATTTCAGCTGTGCTGTTATCCTCGTCCAGTACAGGCGAAATTCCGGCAACTGCCAGTTTGCGTTGCCGCAGCACGGCGGCGTAATGCAGCTCACGTTCCTCCATTTCCTCGGCCAACGTCAGATAATCGCGGCCAAAGCCTTCCGCGGCATTACGCATGATATTGGCGAGGCGCTCAGGGGATAATCCCGGCGACATGAATTCAGAGAAAATATTGCGGACACCGCCAAGCTGCGGTTCTGCAATTGGTGTGCTTAACAGGCTGGACGAAATTGGCCGTCCATCAGGCCCGAGCAATTGCGCTACCATAAACCTCTCCCCGGAATTGCATCGTCTTCATGAAACCGCCCCTCTTGCTGGTCAGCAGCGGTCTGATAGTTATATTCAATCGCGCGGCGGCGACTGGCCGCATGGGCCAGAGCAAGCGCAATAGCCGCGTCACCGTGCCGGTTTTTATGCTCGCCGGATTTCAGATCAGACACCCGCGCAACACCGTTTTTAAGTTCAATCAGGCGCAAATCTGAATGGATTTCCGTGTCCAGCGGAATGACGATCATATCGTCCTCAAAACTTGCCTTGAGGGGTGGCATATTGGTGAGATACCAGCTTTGTGAAAATTTCACCTCTTCAACCAGCAATGTCTCCTCATCAATCCGGCCATATTTTTGCGCGGCTTTTTCAGACATCGCCGCACCAAGGCCGGTGGCGTCCAACCCTGCGCCCGATAAACGCGGCAGGCGATCCAGCACATAGGTCATGATTTGATATTGCGCATCGAAGGGCAGATTGCGTAGCTCTATGACAAAGGGCGTCACAAGCCTGGTGGTGCGCAGCCGTGCCAGCGGCCAATAAACGGTGAGATCAGACACGCGAGCAAAGTCGGCTCCAAAATAATGCGCAATATGCGGATCAAGCATTTTGACAATTGGTAAAATCTCGCGTTCGCACCAATCGGCAATATCGGCCTTGCGCAAATGCTCCGGCCAATGTGTAAATTCATTCTGCCGCTGCAGTCGCAGGATCGGAATATCCTTGCGCGACCGTGCCTCAATCAGGTGCAGGGGCAACCACGCCCCGCCCGAGGGTGAAGGAATGCAGAACAGTTCCTCCTCCGCGCCATTGCCATAAAATTTGATGATTTCCGACCGCCATTTGCCTTCGCCCTCGACAGTCCAGTTTTCGGATTTCACCTGACAAATGCGTTGATACAATCCCTGACGCAATGCCTCGTCAAAATCCACCCGCAGAATGGCGAAGGGTTTGCGTCCGGCCCGCACATCATTGAGCAGCGTGTTGTAATAATTGGCCTCGCCATTATGGGTTGAAATAATCAAAACCTTGCCGCCCCAGATGAGCAAGGCCATGGCCGCTTTAATCAGCTCTTCAAGCGCATCATGAAATGCCGCCTCATCGATGATGACATAGCCCTGACGACCACGCAGCGAGCGCGGCCGCGAAGCCAGCGCGACAATTTCAAAGCCGGATGCAAAGCGGATACGAAATGCCCGAATGGACTGATCCACTTCACCATCATCAAACATGAATTCTTCAACGCCGCCATCGGTGGTCGCTTGATTGAAAGCCCGCGCCCACATGGCACAGGTGTCAATAAATTCGCGCGCCATGTCGAGGTTATAGCCAATGTAAAGCGTGTCCATGCCGCCCGCGCTGCGCGCTGCCGCTGATACCAGAACCGCATCGGCACCCGCCGCCCATGTCACACCGGTGCGTCGTGATTTTTCAATAATCGTCACGGCGTTGACAGCCGTGGTTTGCAGCAATCGTTTTTGATAAGGCAGTAATACGTCAGTCAGTGACTGCACATTGGCAAACATTTGCGGTGCAAGGCGCAGAGCCTCAAGCCGGTGCTCTTTCCACTCCTCTGCCGTTATCAGACGCGCAGGCAGATCATGTTTGAATGGTGCGGACATAGTCTATTCCCGCCTGATGCCGAGAATTTCATTTTTGATCGTGTCAATGGTCTCAGCGGACAGGCCGCGCTTTTTGCCAACAGTCTCGACAGCTGTGGCCGTTTTATCAACAAACTGCTTCTCGAGCTTTGTGCGCCGGTCAGCCGAAATATTCTGCCCCATGACAATATCGCGGTATCCGCGTGCCAGTTCCATCGCGCCCTTCGATGAAATTTTGTTTGAACCACTGTCGAGAATATCGGTGATCAGAATTTTGATAAGCTCTCCAAGAACGATGTTTCCCTCATCGACAGCATCGGGCGTAAACTGGTCAGCGATGCCGGCAAATAACTCGCGCTGTTCGCGTGTTTTGCGTGCGTGCATCGCAATGCGTACAGCCTTACGGTTGAATGCGGATTTACTGATAGGATCGACGCCTTTGACAGCCAGTCGATCGTTCAGCTCGAAGAGAATATCCGCCTGTGTGCGTTTGCGCTGGTTAAGCTCGGTCAGTGCCCAGAAAATATCGTCCTGCGCTTCATCAGGGATCATGTCCATTGAGGAAAGGCGACCACGTCCATCGCGCGCCATTGTCAGCCTCCCGACCGGCTGGGCTTTTTTACACCGGTGATTGCAATGGTGCGGCTGAGGTGATCCCGCCCTTTTTCAGTCAGGCTGGCGATTATCACCGAACCGACTGTGGACAGTTGGACTGCGCCCAATTGCTTCAGATATATCAATTCCTCATGCACCCATTCGCGTGGACGCGCGATCCCGAAAACCTCCAGCGCACGACGCAGCAATTCGCTGTTCAACGTTTCGTTGACCTCTTCGCCCAATGTTTTGAGCAAAATCAGGCGCGCTTCCTCGCGGATCATTTCGTCTAAATTCATGTGTCTGACCTCGATCTACGCGGGTTCTTGATATTTTCGGCCGCATTTACAGCTAAATATTCCTGCAGCCGCTCCATTGTAGCGGCGATAGGTTTTATGCGTTCGGTCAAAACCTTGAGATTGCCCATCAGCTCTGTCAGGCGCACATCCATTTCGTGCATCTCGTTTGTTTGAGGCACGGATGTCATTTTTGCCTCCAAACCGACAATCTTGTTTTCCAAACCGCCCACACGGGCGTCAATGCCCTGAGCTTTCACCTCCACTTCTTTGACGCGATTATCAGAGGCTTTTGATCTGGAGACGACAATCGTATGTATCCATACGACGGCGCTTAAAATCAGTGAGCCAATCTGCGCAAAATTGCCAAAGTCAGCGCCGCTCATTTGGATGCTCCTGTCCGGCAAATTTTGACGGCATTGTTCAGGCGCTCCCACTCGGGCGACAACAATTCCATACCTGGCTCATCGGCATGTTTCTCGATTGTATCCGCCACCGCAATCATCTGTTCTGGTGTCCATTCGGTTGGTGTGCCGCAATGCGGTGCGAGTTTCTTCAAAATCAGAGTTTTCCGCTGATCGGGCAGAGCTGTCTGCGCAGGCTCAACAACTGCCTTTGGCGGCTCCGGCGTCTGCGCGCAGCCGCTCAGCAACGCCAAGGTCATTACGAGGCTGGCTGTTGTTTTGAGACTGTGCATCTGCGCCCTCCGCAATGATCGTCAATGTTTCGTTTTCTGCAGCATTTGCACCATCCTGTCTTGCGGCGGCACGATCAGCTGTTGCTGCTGCACTGTTCTGATAGGTAAAAAACTGTACAATGGCCTCAACCACGGCCAGAACAATCGCCTTGATCATGGGAAACTATCCAATTCAATCGGCACAACCACACTGCCAGAGGCCAGAAAGTAGAACGGCAATGCCGAGGGCTCAGCCAGTTCGGCAACGAAAACCAGATTGCCGGTTTGCGGGTCACGCGCTGACCTGACCCGCAATTCAATGTGTCGTTCCGCGCCCTCGGCAAGAAGGCTCTCAAACGAGCGTTTCATTATTTTGGCACATCAGGAACAGAAGATGCAGGCGCAACGCCGAGCGGCGTGGTTGTCACAGCCCGCAAAATCATACCGATTATGCCAATACCAGTAACAATATGGCCCGCCCAAGGGCCGCTGAGCACGGATGTCCAGTCAAACGTCTGCGCAACACCCAGTATTGCAACAAGCATACTGAAGGCCAAAGTGCGCCATCCCGCCAGATTTTTCATTTTACTCTCCATATCTGCAATATTTCACCGGCTGGTACTGCCTGACCGGCAAAGACAAGGCGCAGGCACGCCCAAAAATTACTGACGACCAAGCACACGCGACGCAAAGGACACCATCGGCCATGCAGGGCCCGGATCGATTTTGCGTCCTGGCGAAATATCGTCATGCCCGGCAATGTCCTTGATGCCATAGGCTTTGACGATGGCCGTGGCCGCCCCGATCGCGGCATCAATCTGTGCGGTTGGATAAATTTCCCAAGGCAGGACGCCACCGCCATGCTTATGCTCAGCCAGAACAACC
>DAIMHB010000067.1:0-8378 GCA_036723545.1 Beijerinckiaceae bacterium | reverse complement strand
CCTTTCCTCTGATCACCTTCGTTTTGCTGCGGGGCGGGCTGGGCAGCGGGCTTCTGGTGATCGGCACAAACCTCTGGGGCGGCATATTCATCAGCCTGATTGTGTCGCTGGTTGGAATTGTGTTTTCGCTGCCGATTGGTGTTGTGCTGGCATTGGGGCGGCGATCCCGCTTGCCGATGGTTCGCTTTCTGAGTGTGACCTTCATCGAATTTGTGCGCGGCGTGCCTTTCATTACCGTGCTGTTCATGGCGCAGTTTCTGCTGCCTTTGTTCATGCCTGATCCCAGCTATGCCAATTCATTTGATCATCTGCTGCGGGTGCTGATCGGCACGGTTCTGTTTGCCGCCGCCTATATGGCCGAGGAAATCCGCGGCGGGTTACAGGCCATGCCCAAAGGGCAGTTTGAAGGGGCGATGGCGCTTGGCCTTGGTTATGGCCAGATGATGCGCCTGATCATCCTGCCGCAGGCCCTGACGCTGGTCATTCCCGGAATTGTCAATAATTTCATTGGCTTGTTCAAGGATACAACTCTGGTGGCCGTTGTTGGCATTTATGATTTTCTGGCAACCGTGGATGCGCAGATCAAGGACCCTGTCTGGACCGGCCCCTATATTTCGACCACGGGCTATTTATTTGCGGCCATGTTCTATTTCATCTTCTGCTTTGGAATGTCCCGTTATTCGCAATTTATGGAGCGCCGGCTTGCCGCAGGCCGCTCTCACTAAAAAGGGTTCTGATATGTCCATGACCACAGGCCTACAGTCCAATGACCTTAAAAACGAGACCGCGATTGATATTATTGGCATGAACAAATGGTATGGCGATTTTCATGTGCTGCGCGACATTAATCTCAATGTGGCGCGGGGCGAGAAAATTGTGATCTGCGGCCCTTCCGGCTCGGGCAAATCCACCATGATCCGCTGCATCAACCGTCTGGAAGAACATCAGAAAGGTCGAATTATCGTTGACGGCATCGAACTGACCAATGATGTGAAGCGTGTCGATGAAATTCGTCGTGACGTAGGCATGGTTTTTCAGCACTTCAACCTGTTTCCGCATTTGACCATTCTGGAAAATTGCACGCTTGCCCCTGTATGGGTGCGCAAAATGCCGAAAAAGCAGGCGGAAGATGTTGCCATGCACTATCTCACCCGCGTGAAAATTCCGGAACAGGCGCTCAAATATCCGGGCCAGCTTTCGGGGGGGCAGCAGCAGCGTGTCGCCATTGCCCGTGCTTTGTGCATGAATCCGAAAATCATGCTGTTTGACGAACCCACATCGGCGCTTGATCCGGAAATGGTGAAGGAGGTGCTGGATACCATGGTTTCGCTGGCCGAGGAGGGGATGACGATGCTCTGCGTCACCCATGAAATGGGCTTTGCGCGGCAGGTGGCAGACCGCGTTGTCTTTATGGATCGTGGTGAAATTGTAGAAATGAACGAGCCTTCCGCCTTTTTCAGCGCACCGCAGCATGAGCGCACAAAGCTGTTCTTAAGCCAGATATTGCATTGACGCGTGAAGGTCTGCATCACGCCGGTGGTTGCCCGCGCTTTTCTGGCGAATTGTTTTTATTCGCCATCGAGGGTCGGTTTATGATAGCAAAGCGCCACAAGGATGGCGCATTGCTGCGTATATCCTGCGATCCGGAGTGTGCGTGTGGAGCATAATTTCACCAAAACCCTAACTGACAAGATCATTGTTCGTGATTTTGTTGTGATGATGATGATCGGTATTTATGATCACGAATATCTGAAACCACAGCGCGTGCGGTTCAACATTGATGTCGATATTTCCCGCATCGATCATGTGCCAACTGATATTCACGATGTGTTTTCTTATGATTATGTCACAGACGGCATTCAGGCGCTGGCCAGCGAGGGGCATGTGCTGTTTGTCGAACAGATTGCCGAGCGCGTGGCGGCCTATGTTTTGCGGCACAATCGGGCGCAGAGAATTCGCGTTATGGTCGAAAAACTCGATATTCGCCCGGGGAGTGTCGGCATTGAGATTGTCCGCTGCAAAAACCGATGAGTTTTGCCGGTTTTATCTCCGGCAAAATTATCGGCCCTATGGTCACGCTTAAGCTTTTTTGTTAAACATGCTGATCGAGGATTTAATACGAAACGATTTTTGAATGTCGGATCTGGAAATTGCTGAAGATGAGACCGTGAAGGAAAGTGCCGCAGACCTGTCGGCACCCAGCTCGTTTTTTTTGCGAAATGATGGGGCTAAAAGTCCTCTGGAGGCGTTGCAGCCCGAAACGGCGCCGCCACCCCCGCCTGCGCCGAAGCGGAAAAAACCCCGCGACGGAATTTTAAGCTCTATCAGCGGCTTTTTGTCGTTTTTTCTGGTTGTGCTGTTTGGCATATTCGCGGGCTATGGCGAATTGCTGCGCGAATTGCGCACACCCGGCCCGCTGCCCGCCGATAAGGCTGTTGTGATTGTCTCCGGCGCCGACGGTGTTGCCATTGTGGATCAGCTGGTGAATGAGGGCGTCATCACCAGCAGTTTTCTCTTTTCGGTCGGAATGCGGATCGAGGGGCAGGGCTCAAAGCAACTGCGTGCGGGCGAATATCTGTTCAAACAAAATGCCAGCCTGCAGGACGTGATTGATACTCTGGCCAATGGCCGGGTTATTTTGCACAATATGACCATTCCCGAAGGCTGGACCAGCGAACAGGCGGTGGAGCGCCTGCGGGAAAGCGATCTTTTATCAGGGGATATCAAGGATATTCCACCGGAAGGGTCGATTTTTCCCGATACCTATCGCTTTTCTAAAGGTGCCTCCCGCGAGCAGATTTTAAGGCAGATGGAAGAAGCCTCGAAGAAGGTGATCACAGATGTCTGGTCCAAGCGCGCGCCCGACCTGCCGTTCAAGTCCCCTTATGAACTGGTGACTCTGGCCTCGATTGTCGAGAAGGAAACCGCCAAGGCCGATGAGCGCGCGCGCGTGGCCGCTGTCTATATCAACCGGCTCAACAAGCATATGCGGTTGCAGTCCGACCCGACGATTGTGTATGGGCTGGTGGGTGGCAAGGCCACGCTCGGCCACCCCATCATGAAATCCGAACTGGATAAGCTGACACCTTACAACACGTATCTGGTTGATGGATTGCCGCCGGGGCCGATTGCCAATCCGGGGCGGGCAGCGCTGGAGGCTGTTGCCAATCCCTCGCGCACGAAGGAGTTTTATTTCGTGGCCGATGGCACAGGCGGCCATGTTTTTGCCGAAACTCTGGAGCAGCACGCCAAAAATGTGATGCGCTGGCGTCAGATTGAAAAAGATATGAAAGACCGGCTGGCGCCTGATGCGCTGTTTCCGATTGTGCCTGTAACCCCCGCCACGCCTGCCGCTCCCGTCAAACCGGCGCATCAGGGTTGGAATTTTAACGGGGCGACCATCATTCTGGCGTCAGATACGGTGGATGATGAGGCCATGCGTCAGGCCCGCGAACGGCTGGCCAATACATTGCGGATGAATGATGCAGGCGGGCAACTGTTTGGAACATTGGCACCGTCCTCACCATCAATGCCGCCAAGCACCGCAAATGGGCCGCCCAGACCTATCTATGATGCCTCCGAAGGCACCCCGCTTGATCCTTTGCTGGACAAGAGTTTTGATCTCAACTCGCCCAAGATCATCCCGAAATTGCATTGAACGCTGGATTTGTGATGACATTACACAGTATGACTGGCTTTTCCCGGGTCAGTGGGGCAGGCCTGGACTGCCAGTTCACCTGGGAGCTGAAATCGGTCAATTCCAAAGGGCTTGATCTGAGATTGCGCTGTCCGAACGGGTTTGATGCGCTGGAGTCGGAACTGCGCGCCCGTCTGACACGCAAACTGGCAAGAGGCACGGTTTATGCCACATTGAGTGTGCAGCAGGGCGAAGCTGCGCCCTCTGTGCAGATCAATGAACCCATGCTCCGGGCTGTGATTGATCTTGTTAGCAAACTCCCGCGCGGAGATGCGATCCGCCCTGCATCCCTCGATGGACTTCTTGCGCTCAAAGGCATTATTGAGCCCGTTCAGACGCCGGAATTTTCAATGGAAACCGATCAGGCCGCAGTATTTGCGGCCCTTGATTCGGCTCTTGAAGGACTTCTGGCCATGCGCAAGGCCGAAGGGCAGGCGATAGCCGCTGTTTTGCAGAAGCGGATGATGTCCATTGCGGCGCTGGTTGCGCGCGCCGAGGTTCATCCCGCCCGTCAGCCGGAGGCCATCGCCAAACGGCTGGCGCAAAATCTGGCCTTGTTGCTCGGACAGACCGCATTGGATCCTGTGCGCCTGCATCAGGAGGCCGTTATGCTCGCAGCCAAGGCCGATATACGCGAGGAGCTGGACCGGCTGGTGGCGCATGTCGCGGCGGTGCGGTCATTGCTGAGCGAAGGCGGGCCTGTCGGCCGGCGTCTTGATTTTCTTGCACAGGAATTATCGCGCGAAGTGAATACTTTATGTGCAAAATCCAATGATGTGTCCTTGACGGCGCTGGGGCTTGATCTCAAGACAGAGGTTGAGCAATTTCGTGAACAAGTCCAGAATATCGAGTGAAATCTGATGAACAGTGCCGAAATGACCAACCTTTCCCGCAGGGGGCTGATGCTCATCCTGTCCTCGCCTTCGGGGGCGGGCAAAACCACGCTCACACGCATGTTGTTGCAGGACCGCTCCACGGATCTGACACTGTCGGTGTCGGTAACCACACGCCCGCGCCGCTCCAGTGAGGTGGATGGCATTCATTATCATTTTATCAGCCTGAAGGAATTTGAGCGGCTGCGCAAGGATGGCGACCTGCTCGAATCCGCCGAGGTGCATGGCAATTTTTACGGCACACCGCGTCCGCCTGTTGAGGCTGTTCTGGCAAAAGGCAGGGATATGCTGTTCGATATTGATTATCAGGGCACACAGCAGGTGCGCGCTAAGGCCGGACAGGATGTGGTGACCATTTTCATTCTGCCTCCGTCCATGGCCGAGCTTCAGCACCGGCTGGAACGGCGCAATGAGGACGCCCCTGAGGTGATTGCCAAGCGCCTCGATAATGCCCGCAATGAAATCCAGCGTTGGACAACCTATGATTATGTGATTGTCAATGACGATCTCCAGCGGGCCTATGCGGATGTCGTGGCGATTTTGCGCGCTGAACGCCTGAAGCGTATCCGTCAGGAAACGGGCATCAATAGTTTCGTCAAACATTTGCTGGGTTCAAAAAACCAAACGGCTCTGTCTTAGGGGCATTGCTTTCGACGCATCTGTCGGTATAGTCCGGCAAAATTCGGTTCCGAGCGGTGCTGCCGCTCCTTGGAGGTTTTATGTTCATTACCCCTGCTTATGCACAGGCCGTTGGCGCCAGCAGCAATGTCAATGATATTCTGGTGCAGATTGCCCCCTTTGGCATCGTGCTGGTGATTTTTTATTTTCTGCTTCTGCGTCCGCAGCAGAAGCGGGCGCGCGAGCAGGCCGAGATGCTGTCGAAAATCAGCCGCGGCGATACGGTGGTCACCACAGGCGGGATTATCGGCAAGGTGACAAAAGACAATGATCCGGCTGAAATCGAGCTTGAAATTGCTCCGAATGTGAAAATTCGTGTCCTGCGCCAGATGGTGACGGATGTGCGCGGCAAATCTGCTCCTGCAAAAGTCTAAAATCATATGCTTCGCTTTGCCCCCTGGAAAACAGCTTCAATCCTGATCGGCACTTTGCTGGCCTTTTTGCTGATTGTGCCGAGCCTTTTGTCAAAAGACACGCGCGAGCATATCGGCAGCAGCCTGCCCTCATGGCTGCCCTATCGCTCTGTTGTGCTGGGGCTTGATTTGCAGGGGGGCGCGCATGTGCTGCTGGAGGTGGACAGTCCTTCGGTTTTGCGCACACAGGTTGAAAATCTGCGTGATGATGTGCGGCGTGTGCTGCGTGAGGAAAAAGTCTCCCTGTCCGGCGGCATTGGCCTTCAGACCAGAGGCGTGACGGTGCGCATTCCCAATGCGGCGGATCGTGACCGTGTGCTGCCCAAATTGCAGGCTTTAAGTCAGGTGCTGGGCAATACGCTGACCGGCAATACGGCGGGCCGCTCGCTGACCATTTCGGTCGATAATGACGGTCTGGTACAGCTCACCGTGACCGATGCCGGTGTGGCCGATAAGGTGCACCATGCCATCACCCAGTCCATTGAAGTTTTGCGCCGCCGCATTGATCAACTCGGCACAACCGAACCCAATATTCAGCAGCAGGGCAATGACCGTATTCTGGTCGAGGTGCCCGGCTTGCAGGATACAACCAAGCTGAAAGATCTGCTGGGCACAACAGCCAAGCTGGAATTCCGTTTTGCGGCTGCGGCAGGGGCTGACCCGTCCGAATATGAAAACCTGCCCCAGACCGAGCAGCCCGGCCTGATGCCGGTTGAAAAGCGTGTGATTGTGCAGGGCGAGGACCTCACCGATGCGCAGGCGGGCGTTGACCAGCAGACGGGCCGTCCCGACATTAATTTCACCTTCAATATTCGCGGCGGCCAGCGTTTTGCTCAGGCGACAGCTGAAAATGTCGGGCGTGTTTTTGCCATCGTTCTCGACAATAAGGTGATTTCAGCACCTGTCATCAATGGCCCCATTCCCGGCGGCAAGGGCCAGATCAGTGGCTCCTACACCATTGAAACCGCCAATAATCTGGCCATTCTGCTGCGGGCTGGCGCGCTGCCGGCCAAGCTGACCATTGTTGAGGAGCGCACTGTTGGCCCAGGTCTGGGGCAGGATTCGATTGATGCCGGCAAAAAGGCGGCCTATGTCGGCGCGGCACTGGTTCTGACCTATATGCTTGTGACCTATGGCACATTTGGTGTTTTCGCCAATATTGCCCTCGGGGTGCATATTCTTTTGATTTTTGCCTCGATGGTGCTGCTGGGTGCAACCCTCACCCTGCCGGGCATTGCCGGTATTGTGCTCACCATCGGCATGGCGGTGGATGCCAACGTTCTGATTTATGAGCGTATCCGTGAAGAAAACCATATGGGCCGCTCGATCATTGCCTCGCTGGATGCTGGTTTTACCCGCGCTTTTGGCACCATCGTTGATTCGAATGTGACGATGTTTGTGGCTGCGCTGATTCTCTATCTGTTTGGCTCCGGCCCCGTGCGTGGCTTCGCGGTCTCGCTGGGTCTTGGCATTCTCACCTCCATTGTTACGGCGGTCACCATGACCCGCATGATGATTGCGCTATGGTATCGCTATCGCCGTCCCACCAAATTGCCGATTTAAGGTCGTCCATGAAACTTCTTCGTCTCGCGCCGGAAAATACAAAATTTGGATTCATGCGTTTCCGACGCTTTTCCTATCCGTTTTCGGCTGTTCTCTCGATTCTGTCGATTCTGATGTTTTTCTCGGTGGGGATGAACTTCGGTATCGACTTTTCGGGCGGTATTCTGATTGAAATGCGGGCCAAGACTGGCGAGGCCGACCTCGCCCTGCTGCGGGGTTTGGGAGAAAAGCTCAATATCGGAGCGATCGAAGTCCAGAGTTTTGGCACCGCTGGGGACGTATCCATGCGTCTTGGCGCGCAGACGGGGGGCGATCAGGCGCTTCAGGCGATTGTGGGCCGGTTAAAGAGCGCCATCGGCGAGGGCTATGATTTCCGCCGTATCGAAACGGTGGGCCCGCGTGTCTCGGGCGAACTGGTTCAGTCCGGCACACTGGGTATTGTGATTTCGATCATCGCCGTGCTGATGTATCTCTGGTTCCGGTTTGAATGGCAGTTCGCGGTGGGCGCGGTCATCGCCACCATGCACGATCTGTTGCTGACCGTCGGCTTTTTTTCTGTGACGCATCTGGAGTTTAACACAACATCCATTGCCGCCATTCTGACCATTGTCGGCTATTCGCTGAACGAAGCTGTGGTCGTGCTCGACCGTATTCGTGAAATGATGCGCAAATATAAAAAGCTCAGCATTGCCGATATGATTGACCTGTCGATCAATGCTGTGCTGCCGCGCACCATCATGACCGCGACAACCGTTTTTCTCGCGCTGCTCGCTTTGGTGCTGTTTGGCGGCGAGGTCATCCGCTCCTTCTCGCTGGCGATGATGTGGGGCATTTTTATCGGAACCTATTCATCCATCTTCATCTGCACCCCGATTCTGATTTATCTGGGTGTGCGTAACGATGCCTTTGGCAGTGATGCAAAAGACAAAAAGGCGGACGCTTGAGTCAGGGGCAGAAATATGACGGCTTTGTGCCCGGTCGTCATCTGATTGATGCCTATGGGGCGGGCGGTTTCCGCTTTGCAGATATGTCGCATAAAGGCTCGATTCTGGCGCTGCCCTCAGGAGTTTGGGCTTTGCCTGTTGCCGATTTTGCGGCGCTAACCCCTGCGAGCCTCAAGCCCTTATTTGCGGA
>DAIMHB010000066.1:0-8413 GCA_036723545.1 Beijerinckiaceae bacterium | reverse complement strand
GAACATCCACAAGCCCCATGTCAAAGAGCTCGGCAGCGGTGTAGATTTTGCCGGATAGGATCATGCGTTCGGCGCGGGCTGCATCCAGCTTACGGCAGAGATAGCTATAGGCACCCATGCCGGGAAATGTATTGAATACGATTTCCGGCATGCCCATTTTCACACTGCGTTCCGCCACAATGAAATCATGGCTGATGGCGGACTCAAACCCGCCGCCCAGCGCGTCGCCTTGTAGCAGAACTATCGTTAAAGCGCTCGTACCCCAGCCGATACTGTTGTTGAAAATCATACGGGTACAGGCATGGGCATATTTTTTTAGAGCAGCAACGTTGTTTTCCTTTATGCATTGGATGAAAAAGGGTAAATCTCCGCCAAAATTATATATGCCTGGCACAGCAGATGAGGTTACACAAAATTCTAAAGGAAGTCCTTGCTCATGTGAAGCTGCAGAGTAGGATTGTGCGGTTGAGAGTTGGTTTACAAAACTTTCTGTAGCGCGCACAGGTCCATTCGGCCGCACTGTCAGCCATACAGTCCGTAATGGCTGCTCATAATAAAATTCAAAATCTGGAAATAATTCAGATTGAATTTTTGAAGGCTTGCCAATGATTTCAGAAAAAATGACAGTCAAGGTTCACTCGGTAATTTGGTTTCAGTCCTGTAAATTCTTGTGAACGCCCGATATACGGAGTTTCTCTTAAGTCATCTTTGTAATTTTTTAAATAGATAATTGCAAAATAAATCAGAAATAATTAATTTTTTTGATTCTAAAAAATATTTATATATATGTTAATTAAAGGTCTTCAAAATTATATACATAAGCTATCATATAGAGATAACTTATCAAGTAACAATATGAGTTTGTGATGCGTTTTGATTTAAAATCCGAAAAAATCTTAAAATTGTTGCGTATATCTGCAAATCCGAAGAATTATTTTTCCGGAAACAGAGAAATTGAGATTGCTCTCAATCGTATTTACTTTTGCATTATTTTTGGTTTTATATTTTACGCTATTAAAATTTATAATTATAATTCATATTATGTTATTATTGATGGTCTTATCCGCACAAATACTTATTATTGCTTTGTTGCTATGCTCATATTTATTCATTTATGCTCATGGAGAGAGGCTTCATCCATTCGTAAACTCTTGGGCATTTGTGTTGATGTTGCCGCTATAAGCAGCTGCATGGTGATTGGCGGCGAATATTTCACCATCGGCTATGTGCTCTATCTATGGGTTATTTTTGGCAATGGGTTGCGGTTTGGCAATTCGTATCTGATTTTGGCGATGATGCTGAGCCTTGTCGGCGGCACCTGTGTGGTCATTTTCAATCCGTTTTGGAACACACATTTGTTTCTTGTTGGCGGCCTGCTGAGCGGGCTGATCATGCTGCCGCTTTATGCCTTTTATCTGGTCAAGAAACTTTCTGCCGCTCTGGCTGCGGCGGAGGAGGCAAATCGGGCGAAAAGCCTGTTTATTGCCAGCGTCAGCCATGAGCTGCGCACCCCGCTCACCTCAATCATTGGTCTTGGCGAATTGCTGCAAAATACCAATCTGAGCAGTGATCAGGACAATATGGTGCGCACCATCAGCTCTGCCGGGCGCTCCTTGCTGCGCATGATCAATTCAGTGATCAATATTGCCAAGGCCGAAGACAAGCACAATGGGGTTCTGTCTGAGAAAATTGATGTGTATCAGTTGCTGTCGGATATACGCGCGATGCTGAGCGTGCAGGCCGCGGCTAAGGAAACCCGCCTTGTCGTTGAAATCAACCCGACAATGCCGCAATATATTCAGGCCAATTTCCGCCATCTGGAGGAGATTCTGCTCAATCTGGTCGGCAATGCGGTGAAGTTTACAACCCGCGGCTCCGTGCGGGTGCTGATGAATGCCAAGCAGCTTGAAACGGGCAGGCTGCGGCTGCGCTGCGACATATATGATACGGGCATCGGCATTGCACCGGAACATCAGAGCCGGATTTTTGAACGCTTCACCCAGGCCAATGATTCAATTCTCAGCCAGTTCGGCGGCAGTGGTCTGGGGCTGGCCATCGCGCGGCAACTGGTTGAGCTGTATAATGGTGTGATCGGTGTGGACAGCGCGCTGGATCAGGGCAGTCACTTCTGGTTCGAAATGGATGCGGCGGCCGTTCAGAGCCCGGGTGTGCGGGGGGATGTGCAGCCTTCGACCGAAATTCTCTATCCTGACACCGTGCCGCAATCGACCGTGCCGGCATTTTTCAAAATTCTGGTTGCGGAAGACAATCTGACCAATCAGAAAATCATCAGCAAAATTCTGTCGCTCGCCGGGCATGAGGTCAAAGCCGTGGACAATGGCGAACTGGCCCTTGAAGCTCTGCTCAATGAACATTTTGACATAGCGCTGATGGACATCAACATGCCGGTGATGACCGGCCTTGAGGCGACGCAGCTTTATCATTTCTCCGCAACAGGGCCTGTGCACACGCCCATTGTCGCGCTGACCGCCGATGTGTCCGACCATACACGCCGAAATTGTCTCGATGCCGGAATCAAGGCGTTCTGCACCAAGCCGATTGAAACCGAGCGGCTGATGGCACTGATTGAGCAGATTGTGAGAACCTATCCGGTGCCACAGACCGAGTCGGCACCACGCTCCGGCCTGGCGGTGCAGAAACAGCAGAAGCCGCCTGCGCCGCAGAAGCCTTATCTGGACCCCGCGCCTCTGGCCAATCTGGCGCGAATTGGCGGTGACGATTTCTGCACAGACATAATCACAGAGTTTCTGGAAGAAAGCAGCGTGCTGGCTCAGGCGATCCAGACCGCGCTTGTCAGCGGCGATCTGATTCAATTTCATCAGAACTGTCATGCCCTGCAAAGCTGTGCCGGAAATATCGGGGCCATGCGCCTGTCTGATCTTATGTTGCAGTGGCAGGCCATGCGCGAGAGGGAGTTTCAGGAGACTGCGTCAGAGCTGCTGAAGCAGTTTCAGGCTGAAATGAACACAATCCGCAATATTCTGGTCAATCGCTCGATTGCCAGCGGGCAGGCCATTGCGATTTAGCGGTTAAATGAGTGTGCAGGCCTCGTCGAAGTCGAGCCGCGGCAGGCGCGGGAACAGATGCTTGGGGTCGCCATAGCCCAGATTGACCAGAAAATTGGCTTTGACCGATGTGCCGGCAAAAAATTCTGCATTGACACCCGCCTCATCAAATCCGGACATCGGCCCCGTATCCAGACCAAGGCTGCGCGCGGCCGCAATAAAAAAGCCGGCCTGAATGCTCGAATTGCGCAAGGCCACTGTGCGCACAACGTCCTCCGCGCCAGCAAACCATGGTCTTGCATCAACATGCGGGAAGAGTTTGGGCAATTTTTCAGCAAAATTCATATCATAGCCGATAATGGCTGTGACAGGGGCCTGCATGGTTTTCTCGACATTGCCGGCAGACAGATACGGCTTGAGCCGCGCCTTGGCCTCTGGCGAGCGCACAAACACCACCCGCATCGGGCAACAGTTGGCAGAGGTTGGCGCAAATTTCACAAGATCGTATAATTCATGCACTATTGCATCGGTGACCGGGCGGGGCAAAAAGGCGGAATGGGTGCGGGCCTGGGTAAAGACAAGGTTCAGGGCATCGGTGTCAAGTTTTTCCATCGGTGTCTCCAGTGATTTGAGATGCACTATTCATCAACAGACTAACCTGACGATGGACGAAACCGCCAGTCCGAATGTGCATATCAGAGATATTTATCTGGTATTATGCGTCTCACTTCTTATGATCGGGAAAAACGAGGGTGTATAATCATGCGTTCGGGTGGGGGCCGTCAAAACCGGTTTAAGTCTATTGCATTTCTGTCTTCGGGCACGCCGGAGGCCGAAGCCGCGCTGGCGCAATGCGTTGCCCGATATGGCAATCATGATCCCGCAGATGCGGATGTGATTGTGGCGCTGGGTGGTGATGGCCTGATGTTACAGGTTTTGCACCGTTTTATGGGCACATCCAAGCCGATTTACGGGCTCAACCGGGGTTCTGTCGGGTTTCTGATGAATGAATTTCATCTTGATGGACTTCTCACCCGGCTGAATGAAGCGGAAAGTTCAATCGTTCATCCCCTGCTGATGGCCGCCATCACATCTGACGGCACCTGTCATTCGGCCCGCGCCATCAATGAGGTGTCGCTGCTGCGCCAATCCTATCAGGCGGCAAAGTTGCGCATTATCATTGATGATAAGGAACGGCTGGGGGAGCTGGTAGCGGACGGTATTTTGCTGGCGACGCCCGCCGGTTCAACAGCCTATAATCTGAGCGCCAATGGGCCGATTTTGCCGCTGAATGCGCCTTTGCTGGCACTGACGCCGATTTCGGCCTTTCGCCCGCGGCGCTGGCGCGGCGCATTGCTGCCCGACCGCGCCCGCGTGGTCATTGATGTGCTGGAAGCCGACAAAAGGCCCGTGGCCGCTGTCGCCGATCATTTCGAGATGAAGGCCGTGACCCGTGTGGAAATTTCCATGGATCACGCCACCAATCTGGTTTTGCTGCATGACCCCGGCCACTCGCTGGATGAGCGCATTCTGGCCGAGCAATTTGGGTATTAGTCGAAAACGCCCCTATTTTTGTGGTTCAGGCGGCCCGAGGCTTGCTGAAGTCCAATTTATATATGTTGGAACCTTCTGCGGGCAGCCGTTTTTGGGTTGAGAGGTCCTGCATAGGCAGATCACAGGAATAGATTTCATATTCCCTGATGATGTGAGGAATATTGTAATCCGCATAAATATTGCCGGTTGTCAGCTTATCTGCGTCGATGACCGGCACGGGGCGGTCGGCCTCAGGGCTCTGGCTGGCCGCTGTGGGCTCTGGTTCATGTTGCTGTGCCGCTAGGGCGGGCAGGGCAATAGGCCTGACCTCCGGGGCAGCGTATGTTTCTGGGGCTGCGAGCGGCTCGCGCAGTGCGGGCTCAAGGCGCGGGATCAGGATTTCAGGCGCGGTGTCAGGGCGCGCTTCGTGTCTGGCCGGCGCTTCTATAGTCGTTTCGGCCATATGTTCCACGATGGTCTGTGCAAGAATTTTTGCGGCAGCGGCGTCGATGCGCTGTAAAATATTGAGCAGGTTCAGAGGCATTTTCTGATCATGATCAAAATATTTGAGCAGATAGGCCACCATTCTGCGTATCTGGCGGGGGGTGGGCCGTTCGGTTTTCAGGCGCAATCTGAGTTTCAGCGCAACCTGAAACATGTCAAGAAGCGCAGCGGGCAGCTGGGCGCGATGATAAAGCGCCTTGAACGCGCTGCTTTCGGGAGCCTGCAGAATGGCGCTGGCCCGCGCCGGAGTTTCACCGGCCAGCAGGGCGAGCGCCGTCTCACACAGCTTGAGCGCGCCTGTCAGCAGGCTGGTCAATAAAAGGTTGGGTGTTATCGCCCCCGCAGCGCATAAATGGGCAACAAAGGCCTGAATATCCTGCCCTTTGTCATCGCACAGGATGCGGATCACGGCATCCTGTTCCGCTTCGGCGGTGAGACGTTGAAGTTTGGGCGGGCTTATCCAGCCGCAATGAGCTATGAAACCGCTGAGCGCGCGGGAGGTCGCCTGCATCAGGTCATAACGCAAACTTGCGGAGAGGTTCGGGCGCGTGAGCAGGGCCTCGCGCAGTTCGCCCTCATCAAAGCGATGCAGAATCTGCTGTGCCGCGTGATCTGTCAGATGCGCCGTGGTGTTTTGCACCAGAGCGAGAACCGCCGGATAGTCGGCTGTCTCGGCAATATGGGCGCACACCTGAGCGCTGAGGTTTTGCCGCCGCGCGATTTCAATTTGAACTTCCAGGCCCACGTCTGCCAGCAGATGAAGCAGATCCTGCTCGGTGAGCACCGGGGAGCGGTTTAAAAGGGCGGCGGCGATCTGTGTTTCGTCGCCAGCCAAAGCCAGCACGAGAGGACGCGGCGCGGCTTTTGAGCCCGCCAGCGCCTCGGCCAGCGCCTGACGCACAAGCGCGGACGGGTCATCGAGAAAGGCCGTCAGGGCGATTTCAGCATCCGCGCGGTCTGCCACAGACATTGCGGTGTAGAGATAGGCGCGCGCCACTGCACTTATGCCCTGAGCACGCCCCTCGGCAGAGGCTGTTTGCGACCAACTCAAAAACTGACGGACAATCATGGATATACTCGGAGGTACTCTCCATGAATTGTGCGGCTCTATGGTAAAATTTTACTTAAATTTATGTATAAATCTGCTGGAATCACAGATTATTCGGGCCGTATGATAGAAAACATCGCATTGGCCACAGCATAGTCCGAATATCCGCAGCGCGCGATGGGTGCGGCCTGCTCTGTATTGAACCGGCCATTCTGAATGAACGCTTCATCTATATAGACGCCCACCACCTGACCCAGCACGAGATAATTGTTGGTTTCGTCGCCCTCAAGGTTTTTTAGGCGCAGGATCTGGGTGACTTTACATTCGAGAGCTGCCGGACTTCTGGCCACACGGGGCGGCCCCACAAGCTGCGAGGCGGCTGTTTCAAGGCCAGCGTGGTCAAATTCGCTCAGCCCGCGCGCCAATGAGGCGCCGGTCAGGTTCATTTCTTGCCGCAGCTCATAAGTGGCCATGCTCCAGGTGAATTCGCCGGTTTCCTCGATGAAGGCGACCGAGTCTTTCTTCTGTTCGCTGCTAAAGCCTATGATCGGCGGCGCGCTGGAAAAGGCATTGAAAAAACTGTAGGGGGCGAGATTTACAGCGCCGCTGCGCGATTTTGACGAAATCCAGCCAATGGGGCGCGGGGCAATCAGCGCCTTGAAGGGGTCATGCGGCAAAAGCTGCATGTCGCGCTGGTGA
Organism: Beijerinckiaceae bacterium; assembly: GCA_036723545.1. Classification (GTDB taxonomy): domain Bacteria; phylum Pseudomonadota; class Alphaproteobacteria; order Rhizobiales; family Beijerinckiaceae; genus JANXSV01. Next base: position 1,603 of record DAIMHB010000066.1, on the reverse strand, counting down.
GGGGCATAAAACATGTGAACTCCTGTCAGAAATAGGTCGTGATCTGCGATATGTCCGGACGGACACGATCTGTTGGTTGAAGGTCGGACTTGCCGATATGGATAAAACCCGCCACTTTTTCGTGGGGTTGCACACCCAATGCGGCCAAAGCCTGCGGATCATAGGCAAACCAGTCGGTAAGCCAGGCTGTGCGAAATCCCATGGCGGTGGCGGCAAGGGTAAGGTTCATACATACTGCGCCCGCGCTCAGAATTTGTTCCCAGAGCGGAATTTTAACATGTTCGGAGGCGGTGGAAATCACGCCGATCACCAGCGGCGCATGGGTTAGACGTTTATTTTCCAGCGCTATACGCTCGGCATCGGCTTCCGGATGCTGCGCCGCGAATATTTCAGCCAGTGCGTGGCCGGCACGGATTCGGGCTTCGCCGTCAAAGATGATAAAGCGCCATGGCGTGAGTTTGCCATGGTCGGGCACGCGGGCGGCGATGGTCACAAGGCTCAGAATTTGGTCCTGGGTTGGTCCGGGCCCGTGCATATCCAGAGGTTTGACGGAGCGGCGCTGGGCCATATGCGCAAGTATATTCGACATATTCCTCTCTCACGCCTTAAGATGTGGTATACGGGTCACTCTCATGCCTTGATCTTGACCTTTTTTTATCTCAAGACCGCCTTCTACCTCAAGACCGAGCCAAGTCACAGCATTAAAGCAGGTTTTCATCTCTTATCTTCAGTCACGGGCCCATCCGACCTCATGCAGCGCAGACCAGACGATTTGATCTCTCCTCGACGCGATTTTCCGGAATGGAGCCTGAAAACAGGGGCAATCTCGGCCCTTTGTGTGATTTTGCTCGGTGTTCTGGCCCAGTTGAATTGGCTCTGGCATGGCGCAACCGTGCCCTGGGATGCAAAAAATCATTTTTATCCGATGTTCCGCTTTCTGGCGGATGAATTGTCGCGCGGTGAATGGCCATTCTGGAACCCGTATCATTTTGCCGGTCACCCTTCAGCGGCTGATCCGCAATCGCTGGTGTTTTCACCCAGCATGGTGCTGTTCGCGTGGCTTGCGCCCCATGCCTCGATGTATCTGTTTGATGCGGTGATCATGGCGCATCTGACCTTTGGCGGGCTTGGCATTCTGGCCTTGTTTTATGGACGGGGCTGGGGCGCGCCGGGCGCCGTGCTGGCCGCGATGATTTTTATGTTGGGCGGGTCGGCTTCGGCGCGGTTGCAACATACCGGCATGATTCTGTCCTATAGTTTTTTCCCTTGGGCCTTGCTCTGGCTGGAGATGGCGCTGGCCAAGCGCTCTTTTGCCTATGGCGCTTTATTCAGCCTTTTTGCGGCGCTGATGGCACAGGGGCGCGATCAGGTGGCCTTTCTGTTTTGCCTTTGGCTGATCGGCGCTCTGGTGTGGGAGGTGACTCATGCCTCCAAGCCCTATCACTATCTGCGCCAGCGGATTGTGCTTTTGGTGTTTATGGGTGGTCTGGGGGCGCTGCTTCTGGCGGGGCCGATGCTGCTGACCCTGCAGTTTCTGGCCCAGTCCAATCGTCCGGCCTTTGCCTATGGTGTTGCGGCGGAGGGCTCGTTGTCGCTGGTCAAC
>DAIMHB010000065.1:0-8433 GCA_036723545.1 Beijerinckiaceae bacterium | reverse complement strand
AATGTAGATGGCCGGAGATGGAGCACCACGGGTAAGGTCTGGATAAAAGCGAGCAAGGATTTTGTGGATGTAGCCTGGCATGGAGAGTGTGGCTGTGCGGGCGCTGGAGTCAAATTTGATTGTGATGCCAAGGTATTGGCCACCTGACCAGTCGACTTTGAGTTCGTAGAGAGAACGGATGCAGGCAATCAAGTGGTCGGCGTCGGCCTTGTCCTGGGCCGCGATTTTCTCGGCTTCGGCCAGAATCCTGACACGGGTGCCCTCCGACTCGGCCCGCTTTTCGGATTCAATCAGCTCGATCTGCTTCTGGCGGTTGGCAATCTCTATATCGCGGATGGTGTGCACGCGCTCGGCCGCCTCGACAGCCAGGGCACGGGCGTCCTCGGCCTTGGCCAGCGCCTCGGACCGTTCTTTCGATTTATGCGAAACAGCGATTTCGCGCGCCTGATCCTCAAGCTGGAGCGCTTCCTTGCGCTTGATTTCCAGACGCTCGATCTCGCGTTCCATATCAATACGGGTGCGCTCGACCGATTCACGTTCCTTCAGTTTGACCTCTTCGATCTCGCGTTCGCGGGCAGCATTTTCGGCGGCCATCTCCGATTTGCGCTGGGCACGCTGGATCGAGACCTCGGCCTCATGGTCAAGACGGGCATATTCCGTATCACGCTGGATTTCGAGAGATCGTTTCTCGGCCTCAAGATTTTTGGTGCGGATGGCGATCATCGTGTCTTTTTCGATGTCGTTACGGGTTTTCTTGCGGCTTTCGATCTGCTCAGTCAGACGGGTCAGACCTTCGGCGTCAAAGGTGTTGGACGGATCCAGCAGCTTGATGTCGGTCTGATCCAGCGAGGTCAGCGACACGCTTTCCAGCTCCAGCCCGTCGAGAGCAAGACTTTCGGCCACTTCCTTTTTGACCTCGCGCACGAAGTCCTGCCGGTTTTCGTGAATATGTTCCAATGTCATCTTGGCCGCCGCACCGCCCATGGCATCAACAAAACGGCCCTGAATCAGATCTTTCAACTGATCGGCCTTCATGGTGCGGTTACCCAGCGAGCGGGCAGCGGTGGCGACCGCGTTGATGTCGGGCGCAACACGCACATAAAATTCAACCGTCAGCTCAACACGAAGCCGGTCTTTTGTGATGAGGGATTTTTCCCGTGCCCGCATCACTTCCAGACGCAGTGTGTTCATATTCACTTCGGTCAGGTCATGCAGGATCGGCAGCACAAAGGCACCACCGCCCATAACGACCTTTTCGCCGCCAAAGCCGGTGCGCACGAAGGAAATATCCTTGGTTGAGCGCCGGTAGAGCCAATGCAAGAGATAGGCGGCCACGGCGATGATAATCGCGGCAAGGATGATAATGGCGATAACGTCTGCACCCTTCATTGGCGTGCTCCCTGAATGTGTAAAAATGGACCGGAAGAAAAGAATGGGGGTGTAACCTCAGCCATTGTCCGCCTCCGCATGAGCCAGCATGGCTGAAGCAAGAACAGCAAAACCAAAGGCCATGCGGTTCAGAAAATCGGCAAGATTATAGGCCACGCTCAAAGAGCCATCATCGGTATAACCGCCGAAGGACGTGATGAAATTGCCCAGCGGATAAATGGCCCAGCCCACAGTCACAATCAGCCGCAGCCAGAAATAACCGCGCTGCACATTGGGCATATTGCTCGTGCGCACCGCCTCGTCCATCCGGCCGAAAAACAGTTCTCCGAGAATATAGAGCCAGAAAATCAGACCGATCAGAAAGGCCAATGTCGGATGCATGAATCCGGCCTCGCCCAGATAGCGCACAAACACCATCAGCACCGAGACAATCACCAGCCGCCAGAACAGGCCGATGCCAATGCGCCCCACCTGCCGCGTGAAGAAATACAACGCGACAACCTGGAGCGGCATGGAAATGGTCCAGCCCACATAATGATAAACCACCGGCACCTGTTGTCCCAGCGCCCAGGCGTTGCGCGCATCATAAATCGCCCCCAGCCCGACCAGAGCCGCGAGTGCCGAAAGGGTGACAGGAATTTTCCAACCCCGCTCGACCCATGTCGTGCCAATCAGCAGCAATACCGATGTGGCCGCAAGACCAAACAGCGTCACAGAATAACTGGCCGCGGTCAGATCTGTCGTCTGAAATACCGCCATCTCACCATCTCCCTTCAAGGATATTCTTGTGTTTCATAGACATACGGCCCCTTAAATCTGTGTGCGGATATGCGGAGAGCGGGCATAAAGCGCCACCATCGGCAAAATCAGCAGGCCGAAAATAAATTGCTGCAACTGGAAGCTCAGCCCGATCCCCACCAGAAAAGACGAGAGAACCTGCAACACCAGCACGCCGATGACCGTGAAGCCATAGCCGCCCTGCCCGCCAAGCAAGGACGTGCCCCCCACGACAACCGCTGCCAGTGTCAGGAATAAATATTGGTCGCCGACACCGATAAAGCCGCCGCCACTCCAGCCCAGCAGCAGGCCGCCGGTCAGCGCCGCGAAAAAGCCGGAGAGCGCATACATCATCACCCAATAGCGCAATTCGGAAATCATCACGCGGCTGGCCGAGGTGCGGTTGACACCCACCGCATAAAGATAACGCCCGTAAACCGACACCCGCATACCCACCACCAGCAGCAGCGCGATCAAAATCCACACGGCAATGATCGGCGGGAAGGGCATTCCAAGCGTTGAGCCATCCATGGCCGAAAGATTGGTCAGCCAGACCGGAACCGTGCCGAACACATTGCCGCTATAGGACGACCCGATGGAGGTGACAATCTGCACACCGCCGGAAATGGCAAAGCCGGTGCCCAGTGTCACAATCAGCGCCTGCCCCTGCAAGCGGAAGCTCAGCAAGCCATTGATGACACCCAGAATCGTGCCGATCAGCAGCACAATAAGTGTGGCCAGCCAGGGTGGCACACCCAGTCCGATCAGATACAGCAGGCCGACATTGGCCGCACCGATGATGAAGGGAATGGACAGATCCAGCCCGCCCAGCAGCGCCACCAGCGTCTGCCCTACAGAGGCAATGCCCAGAAACGAGGCGAACAGCAGCATGGACTTGATGTTCATCGGCGAGGAAAAGCCATCAATATTCATCGCCCCGATCGAAAACAGGCCGGAGAGCACCATCACGCCGATGAATGCCGAACGGTTCTCCTCGAAATGCCGCCCGATTGTCCGTGTCAGAACAATAATGGTGAGCAGAATGAGCAGAGAGATGACATTCCATATATTGAAAAAGCCGGGAATGCTCAGCGAAAGACCCAGAAACAGCAACAGGATCAGCGCCAGCGCCAGCAGCGGCGTGCGGAACTGCATCCAGACACGCTGAAAATCTCCGCTGCCCTTTTCGTCGGAACCAGCTGAAAACTGGCCGATCACCAGCGTCCAGCCCCAGACAAAGACAATAAGTGTGGCAAGGCCGGAGAGAATAATAATCTGGACCGACACGCCTTGCAGAAAACCGAAAATAACGCCGATTGTGGTCAGGATCAATCCGGCAACAAGACCGATGATGCGGGCAGGCAGGCTGATCTGCGGGGCGGATGTAGCCATCACTTCGCCCCCTGTTGCAGGCCATGACCAGCAAAATCAAAGATTTGCGGCCAGCGCAGTGTCAATGCGGCCAGAATGACCAGCGCCGCAATCACCACCGCCACGGCAGGGGCCAATGTGCGGCGGTTGGACTGGCTCACCGCCAAACGTAAAAAACCGGCAATCACAATCAGCAACAGCGCGCCCATAACCAGAGGCGCGGCAGCCGCGCTCAGAGCCGCTTCATCCGCATCGGGCACGGCCACTTCCAGCGGCGCAACATAAAGGAGTGCCGGGTCAATCGGAGCCAGGCGCCCGGCCATAGCCTGCGCGGCTGGTGCCGCAGAACCATAATCATAGGTGGCGTGCAGAATAACACCCAGCGCCACCACCGAGAGGGCAACAAAATAGAGCAGCGGCGAGAAATTGCGGATATGACGCTGAATAAAGGGGATCACCAGCGTCAGCAGCAGCGACACCACCAGAATCGTCCCATAAGCCAGATTGGTGACAAAGCTCTGCACAGCGCCAAAGCTGAAAGTCGCCAGCCCGAAGGTGATGAGATAAAGATTGATCGCGCCCAGAAAACAGCCAAAGACACCGCCGCACCCGCCCGCCAGCGAGGCCCCGCCCAGCACCAGCGCGGTGACAGCAATCAGCGTATAGGTCGTGCCCTGCGACGGATCGCCAGAGGAAATCAGCGCCGTAAAGGTGATCGAGGCCAGACCGGCAAAACAGCCGGAAATCAGATGCGCACCCATACGCACCACAAAAATCGGCACACCACTTGTATAGGCCGCCCGCTCGTCCGAACCCATCAGGCGCAGGTGCGTGTAAAAGGCGGTGCGGGTAAACAGCAGCCAGGCTATGCTGGCCAGCACCAGTATCAGCAATACGGGAGAAAAAATTGTGGTGCCCAAACCCCAGCTCGCCATCCAGTCCGGTGCCACACCACCCGGACGCGGCAAAATCACCAGATTGATGCCCGAAAGTGCCAGATAGCCGGAGAGCGAAACAATAATCGGCTGCACCCGCACATAAATCACGATCAGTGCAAAAATGAACTGGTAGAGCGCACCAACCGCCAGCGCATAGCCGATGACGGCAAAAGGATTATCGAGAACGCCAAGCCCATGCAGCTGAATCAACGTAACATTGATAAAGCCGATCAGCGGCCCCACCGAGAGATCCACTGTGCCGCGCCCGGCAATCACCACCGCCATCAGCGCATAAGTGGCCAATATCAGCGGCGTGGCCACAATAATGGCACTGCCGATCCCCGCACTGGTGACAAGACTGGGCGAGCGCAGCACCGCAAAACCGAGCAGCAGAAAAAACAGCGTGATCGGCATCAGCAGAAACGGGCTGGAATTCCCACCAAACGCGGCGGCCTCAACCGGGGTGGCGGATGATGGTGCGGCGGCGGACAGGCGGCTCATCGCGCTTCCTCCCCGCGCACACGGCCTTGAGCGTCAAATTCAACAATCCGGATAACGCGGCCACCCGCGCTGGCTTTGGGCGCAGACGGAACCGGCGTGGCCGCCACATGAACCTTCACAAAATCTGGCTTTGCCAAAGGCTTGAGGTGATCCGGCACCGCAACGCGCACACGCACGCCCTCCGAAACCACTGTGGATGTCACCGCCGTGCGCGTTGCGCCTGACCGGCTCGGTGTCGGGCCATAAGGGGCTTTGAGACCGCTGCGATCGGTCTGGCCAAACATGGCTTCGAGCACTTTTTTGGGGTCAAGCTGGCGGCCATCAAAGGCATCAAAGGGCGCGCCATCACGAAAAACGATGACTCGGGTGGCAAAGCCGAGAAATTCTTCCAGTTCGGAGGACATATACACCACCGACTTGCCTTCATTGGCAAAATTACGCAGGTGGCGGTAAAGTTCGGTTTTTGCGCCCACATCAATGCCGCGCGCCGGATCATTGAGCACGATCACGTCAGGGCGCATGGCAAAGCCGCGCCCGATCAGTACTTTTTGCTGATTGCCGCCCGAAAGTGAAGTGATACGGTCGCCGCGCTGGCCGAATTTAATCATCAGATTTTCAGCCTCGCGCTTGAAAATCGCGCCAAGACTGGCCCAGTCAATCAGACCGAGAATGCCGCCCTGACGTTTTTCGCGGTAGAGCGGCATCACCATATTTTCAAAAATCGACAGGGAGGCAAAAATACCCTCACGCTTGCGGTCGCCCGAAACATAAGCAATATGTGCGTTCACAGCATCACGCAGGCCATGGACGGATTGGGGCTCGCCCTTGCGGTCGATCACCTGCAAAGCGCCGGATACCGGCGGCGCAACGCCAGCCAGAACACGCACAAACATATCCTGCCCCTGCCCGTCCAGCCCGGCAACGCCGACAATCTCGCCGCGCCGCAGCTCGAAATCAAACACCTTGCCGCCCGTCTGGGTGGCAATGGCCTGCGCGCTCAGCACCGGCCTGTTGTCCTGGGGTTGCGGCGCATCATGGGCGTGATGGCGGTGCGACTGGTCTTCCCCCGTCATCAGCGCCAACAGGTTTTTCTCTGTGATGTCGCCTTTTTCCAGCACACCAACATCGCGCCCGTCACGCAGCACGGTGGCGCGGTCGGAAATGCGGATCAGTTCAGCAATGCGGTGGGTGACAATCAGAATGGTGGTGCCGCGGTCACGCAGCTCACGCATTTTGGCAAAGAGCCGCTCGGTGCTGTCAAAATCCAGCGCGGCGGAGCTTTCATCGAGAATGAGAATTTTCGGGTTGCTCATCAGAGCGCGGGCAATGGTGATCCATTGCTTGAGGCCCAAAGGCAAGGTGCCGACCAATGCAAAGGGGTTCACCGGCTCACCAGCCAGCTCTTGCATCAGCTCGGCAGCGCGGCGCACCTTATGGTCCTGCGAAAAGGTTTTGGAAAACAGCGCGTCGGCGCCCATAAAAATATTGTCAAGCACCGTGCTCTCATCCGCCACCAGCACTTCCTGATAGACAGTGGAAATGCCCAAAGCGCGGCTTTCCGCCGGTGTCGAAGGGGCCTCACCCAGAATGGACACCGAGCCGCTGTCCACGGGCAAAACACCGGACACAACCTTGGCCATCGTGCTTTTGCCGCAGCCATTGCCGCCGACAATCGCATGAATCTCACCCGCGCGGGCGGAGAAACTTGCACCATCCAGCGCGCGCGTCGGGCCGAAATGCTTCTTCACATTGCGGACAACGATCGTGTCGCGGCTCTGAAAGGTTGTGTCCGTTTCAATGGCAGGGACTGACATGATGATCCTGAAACAGGCCTGATATCCTGATAAGGGAGGGGGCCGGACACCGGCCCCCGGTTTTACGTTCAGACGAGATCACTTGGCCTTATAGGCGCGCGGATCCGCCGGATGCAGGAAGAACTGGTCGAGATAGGTCGAAGCCTGACCCCAGCGGTCGGGGCCGACAGCCAGCCAGTCTGCGGTTGTCAGCGAGCAGTCTTCGTTCATCACCTTCTTGAGGTCGTCGAAGTTCATCTTCACGGGATCGACGAGCACAGACTGAACCTTCGGGCCCTGGCCCTGCAAGGTGCGCATCATCACGTTCCACATCAGCTCGATGTCATCGGCCGGCGGCCAGACCTGAAACGAGGATTTGATATAGTCCGGATTTTTGCGCCAGTAGCACAGCGCTCCGAGTTCGCCACCGATGGTGACCGGAATCTTGCCACGGCCAGACTGTTCAACAGCGCGCAAAACACCCATTTCCGCCGCCGACTGCACCACGATACCATCCAGTTTGCCCGGATGGGTGGCGAGCCATTTCTGCACTTCGCCCTGCGCCACCTGATCTGTCCACATGCCGGCCACATCGCCGACAATCTTGATGCCCGGCGCTGTGGCCAGACCCGCCTTCACACCGCGATCCTGACTGTCCGAACCGGAAGTGCCGGGAATGCCCTCAACCACCAGAACATTGCCCTTGCCGCCAAGTTGTTCGGCCAGATCCTTGCCGATTTCATAACCGGCAACCTGATAGTTGACTGAGGAGTTCATCGCATAGGGTGAGGTCAGATAGCCGGTCATGGAAAACACGGGCACGCCCTTGTCATGCGCATATTGCACAGTCTGGTTCAGCGCTGTCGGATTGGAGCAGCACAGAATAATGGCGTCCACACCCTGATCAACCAACTGGCGCATCTGCTGGATTTGCGTTGAGTCATTCAGGTTGGACTGGGTGATGATCACATCGCTGAGCAGGCCGAGCTTCTTCCATTCCGGAATAATTTTGTTCTGCAATTCATTCATGGCGGCGGCGCGCCATGTATTGCCAGCATAAGAACTGGCATAGCCGATTTTCCACGGCGGCGCTTTTTTCGCGGTAAAATTCTGCCAGGCGCTGCCGCCGATCGGCTGGGCCGGGTCCAGCATATCCTTGCTGTAGAGGCGCTTCACAATATCCGGGCTGATGGTGTCGAGCCCCTCAGCCATCACAGCCGTTGCGCCCAATGCCACAACACCGGCAGCAAGCACGAATTTTTTGATCATTCTCATGTGCATTTCCTCCATTTTGCTTATTTTGATTCCGCCATCGTGTGAATGATGGCGGAACCGGCCTTTTTAGTCATAGAAGTCATAGGGAGCCTTCTGAAATGTCTCCCATGTCTTCGGGTCATGCCCTGTTACCACCATGGCATTGGTATCGGCCGCAATGCGGCGCAGCTTGGCCACCGAGTCCGCTGCATCGGCAGAGGACACAACCAGACCCGGCAAAGCCTTGTTCTCCCAGTGATCGAGCGTATAGGCCGCATCAATGGTCAGCAGCACAGGGCCGGTTTTGGGCAGGGTGATCAGAAAAGACTGATGCCCCGGCGAGTGACCGGGCGAGAAAATCATCCGCACCGTGCCGTCGCCGAACAGGTCATAATTGTCGGTATAGGTGC
>DAIMHB010000064.1:0-8514 GCA_036723545.1 Beijerinckiaceae bacterium | reverse complement strand
AGCTGACCCCGAAACTGGCGGCCATCAAAACCCGCCTGGACCAGCTTGGAGCCAAACCCGGCGATAAAGACCCGCCGGAGAGCCCGGGCGTCACCGCCGAGCGGTCGGATCAGGAAAAACTGTTCAACCAGATTGATGAAACCTTCCGCAAGGGCCGCCTTCTGGCGGTGCAGGCTGACCAGCTCAAATCGCAGATCGGTGTGCGTCGTCACGCCATGTTCACCCGCGCGCTGCTGGAGCGCACCTCCAGCATTTTAAGTCCGAACCTGTGGTTGCGGGTTGTCACCGAGCTGCCGCAAGATCTCATGGCGCTGAAAACCGTGTTTTCGGACTGGATCAGTGGCACGATTTCGCATCTGACCTCTGCCGAGCTGATTTTTTTGCTGGCGGTGGTTCTCGCGGCTGCGTTGATTTATCAGCCTCTGACGCGCGTTGCCGCCCATGTTGTCAATCGGGATGAAACGATTGAGCGCCCTTCAGCCTTGCGCAAGGTCACTGCGGCGCTGGGGCTGGCTGTTGTGACAGCCGCGGTGCCGATTGGCCTTGCCGCAGGGCTTGCCTTGATTCTTGACAGTTTTGATATTTTGATTCCACGGCTTCAGCCGGTCAATCATGGGATTTTTGAAGCGGTTTCCCGCATTTCGCTGACCTTTGCTATGGCCCGCGCCCTGCTGGCGCCGCGCCGTCCGCACTGGCGCCTGCTGGATCTGGCGAGCACGACAGTGGTGCGGCTGGCCCAGCTGGCCGTGCTTGTGGCGGCTATTGTTTCGGCGTCCAAAATTCTCGAAGCTGTGGATGATGTGATAGCCGCAACCTTGTCTTTGTCCGTGGCCACGCGCGCCAGTGGTGCATTGGCGGTGGCGCTGGTCATGGCCGCATCCATCCGCCGGATTGTGCCGCAGGGCAATGAAATCAATGATAAAACACTTCCGCCCGGGCCGGACCGCACCTTTTATGGCCCGTTGCGTCTGCTGACATGGGCGCTGATTGTGGCCATTATTCTGGCTGTTCTGGTGGGTTATGTCGCATTTGCCGCCTTTCTGGTGGATCAGATTGTCTGGGTCAGTGGGGTGGGCAGCCTGCTCTATATGCTGCTGGTGCTGGTGGATGACGGCATTGCCGCATTGCTGCAATCCGAATCGCGGATCAGCCGTTCGATTATTTTCAGTGTCGGCATAAGGCGTGAAAGCCTTGACCAGATTGCGGTTCTGCTGGCGGGCATGATGCGCGTCTCGCTGCTGACCATTGCCGGTATGCTGGTGCTGGCCCCTTGGGGCATCGAGTCGGACGACATGCTCGGCTATATGAAGGCGGCATTTTTCGGCTTCAAGGTTGGCGATGTGAATATCGCGCTTTCCACCATTGTGGTGTCGGTTTTGCTGTTTCTGGCCGGTTTTGTGGCAACCCGCGCCATACAACGCTGGCTTGATGTAAAATTTCTGCCTCATACGCAGCTTGACACCGGCCTGCGCAATTCCATCAAAACCAGCCTTGGCTATGTGGGGGTCACGGTTGCCGCAGCCATAGCCCTGTCGCATGTGGGGTTAAGTTTCGACAAATTTGCCATTGTCGCCGGTGCCTTGTCGGTGGGTATCGGTTTCGGGCTGCAGTCCATTGTCAGCAATTTTGTCTCCGGGCTGATCCTCTTGTGGGAGCGGGCTATCCGTGTCGGGGACTGGATTGTGGTGGGTGACGAACAGGGCTTTGTGCGTCGTATCAATGTGCGCTCCACCGAAATCGAAACTTTCGACCGCGCCACCGTCATTATGCCCAATTCAAATATCGTGTCCGGCGTGGTGAAAAACTGGGTGCGCACAGACCGTGTCGGGCGCATCACCATTGATGTGCGTGCGCCTTATGATTGTGACCCCGAACAGGTGCGCAAGCTCTTGATGGCCTGTGCCAAAGCCAATGATCAGGTGCTGGCCATTCCCGCGCCCATGGTGCTCTTTTCGCATTTTGGCGAATCCGCGCTGCATTTTCAGCTTATCTGCTTTGTGGATGATGTTCTGACCGCTGTGTTTACCAAAAGCGATCTGCATTATGCGATTTTTACCCAGCTTAAGGATGCAGGTATCACCATGCCCTATGCCCAGCGCGACATTACCATCCGCGGGCTGGAGTCGCTCGGGCTGTCGCTGCGCACTCCCAGGCCGGAATAAGCACCGCTCAAAGCGACAGGGCATGTGCAAGGTGCTGTGCAGCCTCCGGAGCGGTTGCGCCGGCGGCTTTATGTGCCTGAACGCCCGCTTGCAGCCAGTGCCGAAGAAAACCACGGCTCCAATGCGCCACTGCCGCATCATAGAGAAACCAGTCGGCGAGATGTTGCTGTGGCGGTTTGGCGCGCAGACCCTCCAGCCGGCCGCCGCCGCGCGCTGTCCAGCGGCACATCATGGCATAGGTCACCTCAGGGTGAAATTGCAGCGCAAAAGCCGAGTCGCCAAACTGAAACGCCTGATGCGGAAAATCATCGCCGCGCGCCAGCAATCTGGCCCCTTGCGGCAGATGAAACCCCTCGCCATGCCAGTGATAGACATGGCCGGGCAGATCCGCGCCGCAGCTCTGGGCCAAAGCCGCAGCATGTTCGGTGGGATAAATCGGATAATAGCCAACCTCAACCGCATTCTGGTCGTGGGGGCCGACCTTTTCGCCCAGATGTTTGGCCAGCATCTGCCCGCCAAGACAAATGCCCAGAAATGGCCTCGCCTCACGCAGCGGCACACTGATCCAGTCGATCTCGCGGCGCAGATAAAGGTCAGAATCATTGACACTCATCGGCCCGCCCAAAATAATGGCTCCGGCATGGTCTTGCAGTGTTTTGGGCAGCGGGTCACCAAAGCGCGGGCAGCGTATATCCAAGCGGTAACCCAATTCGGCCAGTTGGCGGCCAATACGGCCCGGGCTGGAATTTTCCTGATGCACAATCACAAGTATCGGCGCAGCCATCGCGCAAGTCCTTTTGAGAGTTTGAACCCGCCCTGCGGCGGCACGCCCCGTTGTATCCGGCTAAGTTTGATGCCACATGTATAATAAAACCTGAAGATGAGCATCATGCACAGTACAGAGTCTCTAAATTTAACCCGGAGCGACATTGCTATTGCCGGTGGCGGCATAGCCGGGCTGACTCTGGCCCTGGCGATCCGCTCCACGCTCAAGCGCGGTGTGCGTGTTGCGGTGATTGACCCCGGCCTGAACCACAGGCCGCCGCCCGGCGGGCGGGCTTCCGCCATTGCCGCCGGCCCGCAGCAGATGCTTGAAACACTCGGTGTCTGGCCGGAATTAAAGGAAGCGCAGCCCGTTGTGCAGATGGTCTGCACAGATTCGCGCCTGCATGACCCGATCCGGCCTGTTTTTCTGACCTTTGACCAGCCAAAATCCGGCGCACCTTTCGCCCATATGGTGCTGAATGACGAAGTGCAGGCCGTGCTGCTGCAACGGTGCAGCGACGAGGGCGTTGAGTTTATCCCCCACAGGGTGAAGCATTTTTCCACTCAGGCGGACGCGGTGACGCTGGATCTGGACGGGGCGCACCACGAGACGCGGGTGCTGATTGCCGCGGATGGGGCTCAATCGCGCTTGCGTGATATTGCCCGCATTCAGGTGACACGCCACACCTATGACCAGACCGGCATTGTCGCCACCATCGCGCATGAGCGGCCGCATGAGGGGCGTGCCGAGGAGCATTTTCTCAAAGATGGGCCTTTTGCGATTTTGCCGCTCACCGGCAACCGCTCGTCGATTGTCTGGAGTGATACGCGCGCCCATGTCAAGGCTATGCTGGCGCTGGATGCGGAGGATTTTCAGGCGGAGCTGGAGCGCCGCTTCACCCTGAAGCTGGGAGACATCCGGCTGCTGGACCGGCCAAAAGCATTTGATTTGAATTTGCTTTTGGCGCGCCGCTATTGTGCGCCGCGATTTGCGCTGCTGGGGGATGCTGCCCATGTCATCCACCCTATCGCCGGACAGGGCCTTAATCTGGGCCTGAAGGATGTGGCCTGTCTGGCAGAATTGATTGTGACACAGATGCGGCTTGGCCTTGACCCCGGCAGCACCGATGTTCTGAACGCCTATGAACAGGCGCGCCGGTTTGATGCGGTGAGCATGGGGGCCGCCTGCGATGCGATTTACCGGCTGTTTTCCAATGATCTGTTGCCGCTGCGGCTGTTGCGTGACCTGGGCCTCGGCCTGGTGGATAAAATGCCGCCGCTGAAGACGATGTTCATCCGTGAGGCTTCGGGATTTATGGGCACCATTCCCCGCCTTTTGCGCGGCGAGAGGCTTTAGAGTCCGTCGCCTTCAGACGGAAACGGCCCCCTCGCCCCGCGCGCGGGGAGAGGGGGGGTGAGGGGCTTTTTATGAGTCCATGCCCCTGATCTTGAGTCTTCTCACCCCATCCTTCGAGACGGCCTACGGCCTCCTCAGGATGACGGGGAGAAGGAACGCTCACAAAGAATGTCCATATAAAAACAGCATCCTCTACCCTTCCAAAATCCGCGCTTCCTGTGTCAGCATGATCGGAATGCCGTCGCGGATGGGATAGGCCAGCCGCACACGGCGCGAGATCAGCTCCTGGCGCGCGGCATCATAATCCAGCGTGTCGCCGCTCACAGGACAGACCAGAATTTCCAGCAGACGCGGGTCAACCTTGCCGGCGGGCGCCGCTATATCGGAAGGGCGGATGTCATTTGCCATTATTGCACGGTTGAATGGGGTGTTGCGCCGCGTGCCAGATCCATCTCTGTAATGGCAATCAGCACCTCGGCGCGTGTTTTCAAATCTCCGGCTTCCAGCAAGGCCTGTTTTTCCTTGATGCCGAAGGGGCTCATCATGGCCAGCGCATTGATCAAAGCCTCGTTGGGGGCGTCATTGATGTCTTTCCAGTCAATGCGCAGGCGGTTGGCCTTGGCAAATTGCCGCAAAGCCCGCAAAACCCCTTCCCGATCAACAAGGTCATCATCATCCGGCTCAACAAAGTCCTGCACGAAGGGCGCATAATCCACACGGCCCTGCCGGTAGGGTGTCACACAGGTCAGTTCTTCAAGCAGATGGAAGCGGGCCACGCCGCATAGGGTCAGCCCATAGCGGCCATCACCGGTTTCCTGAAGCTGGGTGATGCGCCCGATACAGCCGGTGGCATAAAGACCGGCGCCGTCGCGCTCGGTCTGCGGCTGGATCATCCCGATCAGCCGGTGGGTGCGAATCACGTCATCCACCATGCTCATATATCGGGGCTCAAACACATTGAGCGGTAATTGTCCGCGCGGCAGCAGCAGGGCACCGCCCAGCGGAAACAGCGGAATCACATCGGGCAGATCCTGCGGGCCCTCATAGGGAACATTGATCATGTAAAATCCTCAGATTGCCGTGTTATGAAAACAAGATGACCGACAATTTGCGGCGGCCTGTGACGGAAGCCGGATCCATCGGGCCCCAGCTTTCAAAAAATTGCAGAATCTGCTTGCGCGCGCCATCATCCTGCCATTTGCGGTCGCGTTTGATGATGTAAAGCAGATGGTCGGTGGCCTCTGTGCGCTGGTTCAGGGCGTTCAGGCCAAGGGCCAGATCAAAGCGGACCTGAAAATTATCGGGTTCACTGGCGAGGGTCTGTTCCAGACCGGCAAGATCGCCCAGCTCTGCCGCTTTCAGCGCCAGATCCAGCGCGGCTTTGGCTGCGGCAATGGCCGGATCATTCTCCTTGCCGGCGGGCACCAGCGTCAGAACGGACGCGGCCTGTTCAAGTTCGCCTGCGGCCACATAGGTGCGGGTCAGTCCGCCAATGGCGCGCAGATGGCTCTCGTCCTCAACCAGCACCGCACTGTATTTTTCAGCGGCCAGCGCATAATCCTGTGTGCCCAGAGCCGATTCCGCCTCGGCCAGCAGCGCATCGACATCCGCCGACAAAGGCCCGACCAGCCGCTCGATAAAGGCCCGAACCTGACTTTCGGGCAGGGCGCCCATAAAGCCATCCACCGGCTGGCCCTTCTGAAAGGCAAAAACAGCCGGAATCGACTGCACACCCAGCTGACCGGCAATTTGCGGATGTTCCTCGATATTCATGGTCACGAGTCTGATTTTGCCGCCGGCAGACTGGACAATGCGCTCCAGCACGGGGGTCAGCTGTTTGCAGGGGCCGCACCAGGGGGCCCAGAAATCCACAAGAACCGGCACTTTCATTGATTCGCTCAGAACATCATTGCGAAAATGGGCGGTGGTTGTGGCTTTCACATAAGCCTGTGGCTGTGCAGATGAATCGGACATATCAACCCTCTTGATCAGACCTCTGTTTCCGGCCTGTACTTAACATGGAACAGTGGCTGTTAAATCTCAAGTCTCAGGCCGCATTTAAGGTTCGGCAAAGGCAATAATCAGCGGTTCATGGCCGGTGGCCCGCACAAATTTCAGCAGGTCGTCACGGCTCAGGCCCGTGGTCATGGTGTTGACCAGCGGGTGACAATTCAGCCGCGCCTCGCGCATCATGCTGGCTTCCAGCACCAGAGTCACCTGATGGCCGGTGTCATTGATGACACCGAAGGGCGTCACCGAATCGGGCGTGACGCCCAGCAGTTCGTTCATGATTTCGGCGCTGCAAAAGGAGACGCGGCCCGAGGCTCCGATTTTTTCATGGATGGTTTTCAGGTTGATCTGCGAATCCGCCAGCGCCACCAGCAGGAAAATCCGGCTTTTCTTGTCCTTGACCAGCAGATTTTTAATATGGCCGCCCGGCATTCGGGCGTGGACATCGCGCGAGTCCTCCACCGTGAACAAGGGCTCATGCGCCAAGGTCTCATAGGAAATCTGGAGATTATCGAGATATTTCAACAGATCGGGCGGGGTTACAGCCATTTTGAAAAGTCCTGAAGATAAATGTGCAGCGCTGTTTTGCGGCAGCATCACACGGGCTGCAACAAAAACTTTATAAAATGTGCAAGGGGCTGTTGCAATCTGCCCCGAGTTGCGGCATATAACCCCCACGTTGCCTCTGGGCAGCGCGGATGCGGGTGTAGCTCAGTGGTAGAGCACGACCTTGCCAAGGTCGGGGTCGAGGGTTCGAGCCCCTTCGCCCGCTCCAAATTTTAAAACATGCTCAATGGCATGTAAAAATCCCCATCCGAAATATTCACGTTATTAAATATTTTGCCGCAATGCAGCAAATGTTTGACTTCTCTCTCCGAAACGCGCATATCCATCTCATGTGCCTGAAAGAGGCGCCCCGGGCCGCGTGAACGAAACTTGAGATCAGTTTCTGCCAGCCCGTGAGCGTTATGCGCATTCCCGACGTTTCCTCACGCGAGAACCGTCACTGTTGGTGAGCCCGGACAGGCTTTTCAGCAGGGATGGTTTTGGCATGGCGCTGTCCGTGAACACATATCTCCAGAAAAGAAGAATACATTGCAAAATTTTGAGTCTTTCGGTCTTGTCGCACCGATTTTGAAGGCCCTGACCGCCGAAAACTATGTCACGCCCACCCCTATTCAGGCGCAGGCCATTCCCGAAGTGCTGAAAGGCCGCGATCTGCTCGGTCTGGCCCAGACCGGCACCGGCAAAACCGCCGCTTTCGCTCTGCCCATTCTCAACCATCTCACCATCAACAAGCGCCGCGCCGGCCCTAAAGCCTGCCGCACTCTTGTGCTTTCCCCCACGCGCGAACTGGCCAGCCAGATCGAGGCGAGTTTCCGCACCTATGGCCGCCATCTGCCGCTGACCGCCGCGGTTATTTTCGGTGGTATGCCGATGGGCCGCCAGATTCGCTCACTTCAGGGCGGCGTCGATATTATTGTCGCCACGCCGGGCCGTTTGCTGGACCTGGTCAACCAGCGCGCCGTGACGTTAAGCGAAGTCGAGATTTTTGTGCTCGACGAAGCCGACCAGATGCTCGACATGGGTTTTATCAATGATATCCGCAAATTGATGACCGGCCTGCCCAAGCAGCGCCAGAATCTGTTTTTCTCGGCCACCATGCCGCGTGAAATGTCGGATCTCTCCTCCAGCATGTTGAAGGATCCGGCCCGCGTCACCGTGACACCCGTATCCTCCACTGTGGAGCGCATTGATCAGAGCGTGATTTTCTGCGAACAGCCGCATAAGCAGATTTTGCTGCATAAATTGCTTGATACATTGCCGATCAAGCGGGCGCTGGTGTTCAGCCGCACCAAGCATGGCGCTGACCGCATTGTGAAAAATCTCAATGCGGCGGGTCATCCGGCGGATGCCATTCACGGCAATAAATCGCAGGCGCAGCGCGAGCGCGCGCTGCTGGCCTTCCGCAATGGTCAGTCGCGGTTGCTGGTGGCCACGGATATTGCCGCGCGCGGCATTGATGTGGACGGCGTCACCCATGTCATCAATTTCGATCTGCCCAATGTGCCGGAATCTTATGTTCACCGCATTGGCCGCACGGCGCGCGCCGGTGCCGATGGTCATGCCATTTCTTTTTGTGGCCGCGATGAGCGCTCTTACCTGCGCGATATTGAGCGCGTGACCCGCAACCGCGTGCCGGTTGTGGACAATCCGCTG
>DAIMHB010000063.1:0-8514 GCA_036723545.1 Beijerinckiaceae bacterium | reverse complement strand
CCGCACGAATATACCGAGAGAACCGCTTAACGGCAGGCATCGATATTTCGCGGGTGCTCTCTTTTGAGGGCGGCGTCAGGTCTGGCTCAAAGATATAGCGGTCTGGTTTCTTCCCTTTAGTGCGGCGGGTGATGATGGCGGTGAGATCAGGGTGAATCGGAACGGTCCGCAAGCCAGCATTTGTCTTTGCGCGTGTGATGCTGAATATATTGTTCTGGCAATCTGTGACTTTGAGGCTGCAAATCTCATCTATGCGCATCCCGCTCAAGGCTCCTATGCGGATAATATCAGCGGTGAGCTGGTCAGCTGGACCATTAAGCAGCATGAAGATTTCATCATCTGTGAAAGCCCGCTCTTTCTCCTCAGGTCCTTCTATGTTGGGCTTGCGTCGGGCAATGGGCTGGTCTGTCCAGATGTTGTTCTCAACGTGCCCCTTGCCCCGAAGCCAAATCCAATAGGCTGAAAGGGAGGATTTGAGCTTGTTGACGGTCTTGAAGTCCCCCGTCCAGTGCGGTGGCGCAGACTTGACCAGATGTGAGATGAATTCTCCAGCCTTCTTTCTGGTAACGCTTTCCAGCGTGTCACACCCCCATTCTTTGAGACGCTTTACGGCGCGACGATGGTCCCCTTCTGTGCGGGGGCGATAGGAGGTCTCCGCAAGCCAAAGGTCTACGAACTCATCTATGGGAGTGGCTTGTCCGCTGGCCAGCTTAAAGAAGGCATCGGCTTCTTTTTCTCGAACGGGGTCATACTCGTATTCGCCTGTCAGCGGGTCAGGGGAAGGGCTAACTGGCTTTCCTAACCGATGATGGGCAAGTTCTGCGATGATTCCTAGGACGCTTTGAGCCTCCTCAGGGCTGGCCTCCTTCATCTCGCTGCGCAAGGCTCGGGCTTCATCCAGAATAGCGCCGCCATTCAGGGAGCCTTTGGCCGTTGCTATCTGTTCCTTGAGATCTGCGACAACCCTGAAAGATTTAACCCTAGCTAGGGCTGGATCATTGGTGCCTAAAGTCTTTCTGAGGCGTTTCTTGCCACCCATTGCCGGACGTAAGCTGGGTGGAATTTCAACCACCGCATAGAAGGTTTCGCCCCGCTGTTCGACATTCCGTATTTTGACCACTTTAAAGCCCATCGGCAAAGTTCGGCGGGCGATTTACCCACCTTATACCCCTCAGATTATACCCCTACGATGAATGAGTAAATAGTAATAATATCAATAGTTTCAATGAAAATAACCAGAATGTCAGACAGTCCCGCTCTCTCCGCCAAATTCCTATTTTTCTCTGTTCATTCCTGTTCAAAAAACTAGTCTTTTCAATGGAAATGACTTAAATCTGTTCTTGTTTGTTCACCCTTATTCATTTCAAGCCATGTCGTTTGGTGGGATAAATGATGGGGTAACTGTTAAAACGGATAGGCTAAGTTATGGCGGGCAAGCTGACAGAGCGCTTTGTTTCCACGCAAAAGCAGGAGGGTCGTTATTTTGACGGCGCTGGTCTTTATCTGAATGTCTCACCAACAGGCAAAAAGTCATGGCTTTATTTTTATCGCTTTGCGGGCAAAAGGCGAGAGGCGAGCTTGGGCGCATATCCGCTTAACAGCATTGCCAAGGCGCGGCGGGTAGCCGCTGACTTTGCCGAACAGATTGCGGCGGGTGTTGATCCTCTGGAGGTTCGGCACCGTGGTGGGGTAAATGCGCAAAATGGTGGGGTAAGTTTCAAGGCCTTCGCAGATCAATATCTTGCCGATAAAAAAGGCGGCTTTCGCAATGCTAAGCATTTCGCACAATGGCAGATGACTTTGCGTGTTTATGCCGCGCCTTTGCATGACATGGTGATTGACCAGATCAAGACTGAACATGTGTTGAATGTGCTGAAGCCGATATGGCTGACTATTCCAGAGACAGCCTCTCGCTTGCGTGGCCGCATTGAGATGATCTTGAATGCGGCGCAATCGCTTGGCCTTATACCAGAGGACAGGCCGAATCCAGCGCGGTGGAAAGGGCACCTGCAAAACCTGCTGGCCAAGCAAGAGAAAAGCAAAAACCATCATGCGGCGCTGGCCTATAAGGACATGCCGAACTTTATCCAAGACCTGCGCGGGCGTGAGGCGGTGGCCGCCTATGCGCTGGAATTTGCCATTCTGGCGGGCGGGCGCACGGGCGAGATTATTGGCGCAAGGTGGAGCGAATTTAATTTAGATGAAGCTCTATGGATTATTCCGGCTGGGCGGATGAAAGCCAAGGCCGAACATCGTGTTCCCTTATCGACGCGAGCGCTGGAGATATTGGCGATTATGCACAAGGCCAAAATCAATGATTATGTGTTTGTAGCGCAAAGAGACAGGCCTCTATCCAATATGGCGCTTCTCCAGCTTTTAAAGCGCATGGGGCGCAATGGTGAGGCGGCGCGCGCACTGGGCAGGCATATCACCACACATGGCTTTCGCTCTTCGTGCCGTGACTGGGCGGGGGACTGCACCGAGTTTCCACGCGAAATCATTGAACAGGTACTGGCGCATACCATCAGCAATAAAGCAGAGGCCGCCTATCGGCGCGGCGATGCTTTGGACAAGCGGCGCATTCTCATGCAAATGTGGTGCGACTATTGTGAGGGGATGCAATCAAAGGTTGTTCCTTTCAAAAGCCAACACAGGCAATCGGCTTTAGAATAAATTATCGCACTTATGCAATTTTCGAATAGCAGATATGCGCAACATCTCATTTTATATTTATTTATAAAATAATTATAAAATTCCAACATAATCAACAATTTAAGCGCTAATTAATTTTCCACACCCCTTGCGTTTATTAAACTAAAGCATACCTTCCGAATTGCCGGTGAACATATCCGGCTTCAGGAGAATCTGTATGAATAAAATTATTACCCAATTTGATAATCTAAAAATTTGCTATTCCGTCGAAGAATTTTGTCGTGCGGCCAGTATTGGCCGTACGTTTTTTTACCGAATGGTTGCGACAAAAAAAATCAAAATTATAAAGCTCGCTGGTCGCACTTTAATTCCACGCGCCGAGGCCGAACGTTTCGCAAATGGCGAGGTGCAATAATGCAAAATGCTTTAGACAAGCCTATTGTCATTTTTGATCAAAAATTAAACCGGCGTGAACACATACGCCTAACGCTCCAACACTTTGAAGGACGTGAGGTTGTCGATTTTCGCATGTGGTATTCAAGCGAAGGATGCGTGTTCAAACCATCGCCGAAAGGCGTCACAATGAGTCTGGCGCGCCTTCCGGCCCTTGCGGCTGCATTCGCAAAAGCAGAAGCCGAAGCGCGCGCCTGTGGCCTTCTAGGCTAATCGTAATGGCTTTCCAGTGCGAGACTTGCCGCATCGGACGTCTGACGCATGGTAATAACTCTCATGACATACGCCCAAACACGCAAAGACGCACCTCATGCGCGAATTTACGCATCATGGGTGGAATTAGCAACATGGCGGGCATTATCGCACCCTGCCCGCTCTCTCTTGACAGCGATGCTGGCGCACTATCGCAAAGGCAATAATGGGATCGTAAAGTGGCCATGCTCACGCATAGCAATGGCGCTCGACGTCTCACGCGATACAGCGAGCCGCTTGCTCAAAGAGCTGGAGGCCAATGGCTGGATCAAGCCGGTCACGCTTGGTACGTTCGGCGGCGCAGCAAAAGCAGGAACATTTGCTCTAACCATGTGGCCGAACGATGCAGACCACTCGCCTGCGACCAATGATTATTTATACATTTCCCCTTATCTTGCGAAAAAGCCACGCTCAAAATTAAAGCGTCCTCTGTCAGATTTGAAGGACAGTTCTGTCCGATAGGGTTACAATTTCTGTCCGATTTGACGGCGTTTTAACGGGCAGGAGAACGGCCTGGAAAATGAAATCAAATTCCAAAAATAAACAAATTAAATCATATAGATAGGTCAATAAAATATCGTCTATCCCACACCCTGAAAAAAATGGGGTGACACAGCTATATATATAGCTGTCTGCTCTCTTGGTGAGCAATCAAAGCCGCTCAACAGTCATTTGCCACTATCCGCTTTGGCTTGATGTTATGGGCAGATGATTTGAATTCAGCTTTGGACTTAGGCTGAGTTTAGCGGGCTGCTGGCCTTCATGGCTTGTGTGATTTCAACAGTCTCGACCGACACGCGCGTGACGCGGGCGATGAGGTCAATCACTTTCTCTTTATAATCGGCAAAGCGGTAGGTGTTGAACTTTTCACGGATGGTCGGGTCTTTCGGTGTTTTTTCCTTATATTGGTCAAGAATCCAGTCGATGCCGGAACGGTTGCCCAGCTTATAGTCAAAGGCCGTCAAGGGAATGCCGGTGAGCGTGGTTTCGCTGTCTATGCGGATGATGCCCGTATCTTTGTCGGATTTGAGGATAGGCTTGGGCGAGAGGTTGGCGGCGCGGGCGCGGGTGTCTGGTATCTCCAGCCGGACGATTGGCCAAGGCGCAACGGCTTCATAGCCAATGTGCAGCGCCATGAGTTTTTCGCCCCAATCCGCCCACGCCCAAAAATTCGGATAGAAGGGCAGACGCGGAAAATCCCGTTTGAGGTTCAAAGCATATTTTTCACGGTAAACAGGGTCATGCAATACGCCATAGGTGTAGTGAAAAATCGCGTCCTTGGTGATGGGCTTGGCTTTGTCTTTTGGGTAATGGGCGGTGAACTGCTTTAGGCCCCAATCGGTGATATTGTCGATGCGTTCGCCTTCGGTAGTGTAGCGGTAGCGGGGGACATAAAATGTTCCACCATTGCCTTGTTTGATGAACCCTAAGTCTGGAACACGTCTAGACGCGAGTGTGGACAAAATTTTATCCGAACTAATGGAGTAAATGTTGATGCAAATATTTTTTGAATTTAGTTTTTCTCCGAAGGTAGCAAAGTGATTTTCTGTAAGCCGATCTGACAATAAAATATTAGCATAATAATAATATTTTAAAAATGGCCTAAAGCAGCATTTAATAAGATTTTCACTCTCAAATTTTGTATTTATAATTTTTGAAGTAGCCTTTATTTTTAGACTTTCGCTCCATTTTATTGAATTTTCGAAATCTATTTTGGCTTTTTTATTCTTAGATGATAGAACGTCTAAAATATAAGTTGCTTTATTTTTTAGATTTACCTTATCGAAATCATAAACCCATTCGTCCCGATTGGTTGCTACGCCAAGAGAAGAAAATTTGAAAAGGGCTTTTTCTTTGGTTTTGTTAACAGCTGCCTTCGTTGCCTTGTCTGCCACCGGAATCAGGCTGTCCCAATCATTATCTGTCTGGCCAAGCCAGTTACTTTTCGCATCCGGCTTGATGTGTTCATAAGGAATATTTGACGCTTTGGTGCTGCTGAGGAAGGCGAGTTTGTCTTCAATGGTGTCCATTTCAGGGCGGCGGGCATAAAATATCTTACAAGTTTTGGCGGCGCGCCGCTTCACCATAAAGGAAATGGCAACGCCGGTTTGAATGCCGAAAACATTGTTTTTCGTGCCGGACAATTTCGGGTTTGCCCGCACATCGCCGCCAAGATCAATGACATAGATTTCGGCAAATTCGTCGGCAATGATCTTGCGAAAGCCGTCAAAGGTGCGGCTTTCAATGAAGCTGCGATTGGTGACAAAGGCCAGAACGCCGTCATCGTGCATCCGGTCCGATGCCCAGCGGAAAAACCGCGCATACATGTCATAAAGCTTGGTTTTTTGCGCGGTAGACGCCTTGATATATGAATCCTTTATGCGCGCATCTATCTCGCGGTATTCGCGGTTTTTATTATTATCGTTTTCGTTCTGCTGGTTGGCATTGTAGGGCGGATTGCCGATCACCACCGAAATTTTGCGGCGATTTTGCCGCTTGATACGTTCCACGTTTTCGTCCGACAATGCGCCAAACAAATCATGTTGATGGCCGGAACGGATGCCAAGCCCCTCAACATTGTCCAGCGTGTCAACAAAGCACAGGTTGGGATATTCGGCATATTGGCCAGCGATGGCCGCATAAGAGGCTTCAATATTGAGGTTGGCGACATAATAGGGCAGGATCGCCACTTCATTGGCGTGCAGCTCCTCCTTGTATTTATGGGCCAGCTTGTGCGGTTGGCCGCGAAAATGCTCCAGAAGCTCACAAATGAAGGTTCCTGTTCCGGTGGCGGGGTCAAGAATTTCAACGTCGCGGTCGATCAGCATTTTGCCAAAATGCTTGTGGCAAAGCCAGTCCGCCCCTTCAATCATGAATTTGACGATTTCATTCGGCGTATAGACCACGCCCAAGCGGTCAGCGGCTTTCGGATTATAGACCTTGTAAAAGCGCTCATAGATGAGTTTTAAAAAGGTTTGCTTTTCCGAATGGTTGGTGATTTGCGCCGCATTGGCGCGAATGGCGGCGTAATAAGGCTCCAGCGCCCGCAAAGTGTCCCGCTTCACCGCGCCGGTGAAGAATTGAGCCTCCAGCGCGTAAAGCTCTTTGGCGATGTTGTTTTCGCGGTGAAAGTCACCATCGTTGAAGACATGGGCAAAAATCTCTTCGGTGAGAATATGCTGGATCAGCATTTCACGAATATCGGCTTCAGTAACAGCCGGATTGATTGTTTGCTTGGCCAGCGCCAGAAAGTTTGCGGCGGCCTGCTTAAACGGCGCATTGGCCTGATAGGCGGCGTCAATTTTATCGCGCAATGCCGTTAAAACGACTGGCAGATCGGTTGAAAATTGCGCGACGGCTTGGCGAAATTCTTTGATTTCCTTGCGCTCATAGCTGAAAAACAACGTCATCAGTTTTGCGAGGCGTTCGGGGGCGTGCATATCGCAACGCATCACCTCTTCGCGGTCTTGAATGAGCACAGCGGTTTCAGAATTTTCAAAAATAATATTATCCTGCGGGTAGCCTTTGGCCAGCTTGGCGCGGATTTCTGTTTCCAGATCATCATGCGTGTCTTTGGCTTCCCAATAGCCGAAGGGTACGCGCAAATCATGCACGATAGTGCCGTCTGGCCGGATGCGATTCTTTTGCGGCGATGCAAATTCATATTGGCTGAGAAAAATCAGATTTTCTTGCCGCGACCAAGCTTTTAACAGGTCTTTGAAGGCCTCGCTGATGACGCCTTCCGTTAATGATCCTGAATATTTCTTGAGCCTGTCCAGCTCGTTGAAGTAACTCTGAACAAGAATCTGGCTCACGAATCAAAATCTCCTGCTGAGGGAGATTTAATTCTTATATTAAAATTGATTTCTATATTAATAAAATTTTATTATTTTGAAATAAATTATTATAGAAAATTATTTTGAATTTTATCATATAGACTTAATATAAAATTAAAAATTATCGCTCGTAATGAGTATTTTTGAGCATTTTTTGAACGCTTTTTTCATATTGAAATTTGAATAAACATGACGCTCTTCCAAGTAAAAAGGACATACGGCCTGTGTGTCGCATATTTTGCGTGCAGCCTCTGGGGGGCTTGAGGGTCACAAAACAAATCAAATCTTATACAGGCAAAAATAGAGCTTTTATACACTGACCGTCATTTTCAGACCAAGGGCCTCAATAACCTTCATCATGGTCGCAAAGCTGGGATTTCCGTCGGCTGATAGCGCCTTGTAAAGGCTTTCACGGCTCAAATGCGCATCTTTTGCCAGTTGCGCCATGCCACGCGCCCGCGCCACCACGCCAACAGCATGGGCCATAAGGGCGGGCTCATTTTCTTCGAGACATGCGTTGAGATATGCGGCCATATCTTGATCGGTCTTGAGATAATCGGCTGAATCAAATAGGCTTGTTTTAACGCTCATGGCTAAGTCTCCAAGTTCTTGGCAAGCTTAATCGCCGCACGAATATCTTTATCTTGTGTCTTTTTTGTTCCACCTGCCAATATAATGACAAGTGTATCGCCCCGCTGGACAAAATAAACCCGATAACCCGCACCATAATGAATACGCATTTCAGATACGCCTTCGCCAACAGGCTCAACGTCTCCAGCATTGCCAAGAGCTAAACGGTCAATACGCGTTAAAATGCGAATGCGCGCGCTGGAGTCGTTTAATCCGGCAAGCCATTGCTTAAATCCATCTGTTTGCCGCACAATAAGCATTTGTATCCTATAGACTACATTCGATAAAATATCAAGAAAATTAAACACCCGCGAACAGGGGTAAACGTCATAGCTTTAAGCATGTCACTCATGGGGTAGGTTGAGCCCCATTTTTGACGAGGTTTTTATTTTGGTGGGGTAAATAGTGGGGTGAATTAAAAATTTGAAAATTTTAACATTGATATTATTGATAAAATTAAAATAGTTATAAGGAATATATCTCCGCCAATTATCTTCCCAAGCTACTGATTTTATTGATTTTTTATATCTAAAATTCTTCAGTCTTACTTTTAGTCTTACTCTTTGTTTGGTCTAACTCGATCTGTTTCCAGTTATCCGCGAAGATTCGCGTTCATCTGTTACGCCGATAATTGATTTCAGCCGATGACGCGAAAGAGGCGGCAAGCCGCCGCCTCTCAATAATCTGGCTT
>DAIMHB010000062.1:0-8514 GCA_036723545.1 Beijerinckiaceae bacterium | reverse complement strand
CAATGCCATAGCTGGCGGCGGCACGTTTTTCACCTTCGCGGCGCTGGTGGCGACTGGCCTGCCGCCGGTGATTGCCAATGCCACCAGTGCGGTCGGGCTGTCACCGGCCAATCTGGCCAGCGTTGCCGCCTATCTGCCGGAGGTGCGCCAGAATTATCGCCGCTATGCCACTCTGGCGGTGCTGGGCGCTATTGGCGGCGGGCTGGGGGCGCTGCTGCTGGTGCTGACCCCTGCCAGTGCCTTTAAAATTCTTGTGCCCTATTTTTTAGGGCTGGCGACACTGTTGTTTGCTTTTGCCCCCAATATCCGCAGCTTCAGCGCCCAGCGCAAGCCGCGTGCGGACAACGGGTGGCTGCCCCGCGCGCTCGAAGCGATTGTTTCGCTTTATGGCGGTTATTTTGGTGCGGGCATGGGCGTGATGATGCTGGCCTCATTGTCCCTGACCGAGCCGGATGATTATCATTTCATCAATGCGGCCAAAAATGTCTGGGCTGCTTTCATCCAGTTGTTTTCGGTGATTCTGTTTGTGGTCTGGGGCATCACGCTGTGGAAGAGCGCGCTTGTGATCATGCTGTCCTCCAGCATTGGCGGATATTATGGCGTATCTTTGGCACGGCGCATTCCGCAGCGGCTGATTCGCGGCTTTGTCATTCTTGCCGGTCTGGCGCTGACCATCCGGTTTTTTCTGGGTTGAGACCGTTATAAAACTGGCATTATAGCCTCATGAAGGGGTTGCCTGTTTTTATCCTGACATTTACTCATGCAGCACGATAAGCATTTTGCGGAGCTTGCAATGAATCTGAACGCCCTCTCGATCGGTAAAAATCCACCGCACGAAGTCAATGTTGTTATTGAAGTGCCGATTGGTGGCGAGCCGATCAAATATGAAATGGACAAGGATTCCGGCGCGCTGGTTGTGGACCGTTTTCTCTATACATCCATGCGCTATCCCGGCAATTATGGCTTTATTCCCCACACCTTGTCTGAAGATGGCGATCCTTGCGATGTGATCATCGCCAATACCCGCGCCATTGTGCCCGGCGCTGTGATGAGCTGCCGCATTGTCGGCGTGCTGCTGATGGAGGACGAATCGGGTGGTGATGAAAAGCTGGTGGCCGTGCCCTCAAGCAAGCTGACCAAGCGCTATGACAACATCCAGAATTACACCGACCTGCCGGAGATCACGCTCAAACAGATCGAACATTTTTTTGAGCATTATAAGGATCTTGAACCCAACAAATGGGTTAAAATTTCCGGTTGGCGCGACGCGGAATTTGCCAAGACCAAAATTCTTGAGGGTATTGCGCGGGCCAAGGCCAGCAAGGCCTGATCGGCGCAGCCTGTTCCCTCAAAGGGAACAGGCTTTTAAATTCAGGCGGCCTGTTTGATGACCGAGGCAAACAGCCGCTTCTGCAAATCCAGAAATGCCGTGGCATAGCTTGCCGAGTCCTCGAAAGCCTCCTGCATCAGCGAGAAGGGTGTTGGCGGGCGCCCGATCAGCTTGCCGGTGGTCTGGTCGGCTTCAAAGGTAATTTCCGCCTTGAAATGCAGCGCCAGATTCTGCATGGCCCGGTTTGAGGCGAGGCAGGACATAAACAGTTCATTGGCCTGACGGTTGCGGGCCGTGTGGATGATGCGCCCCAGCAATTCGGTGCCGACACCCTTGCGGCGCCAGTCTTTTTCCACACTGAAGGCGGCTTCGGCTGTGCGCTGTGCGTTCAGCTCGTATATTTCAAACAAGGGACGGAATTCACCGGCACCGCGGATCACGCCCTCGACAAAATAGCCGAAGGTGACCCCCTGAGTCGCAAAGCAGTGGTCGGCATAATCCTTGAGGAACTGATCCGACACAGCCATGCCAAAGCGGGCATGGCGGCTTTCCCCGTCCAGACGCAGAAGGTGGTCACGAAACAAAGGCAGATCAGCAGACCATAACCGCCGGATATAGCCAGCATGTACATAGGTCGGTTCCATAGTCATTCTCCAAAAACCAATTTTGTCCTTAGGAACGTTCCAAACCCTGCATTGTTATATGCTGCATTGCAGCAAAAATCAAGTTTATTGTCTTTCTTTATTAGACGAAAGTTAAAATACCTTGAGTGTGGCTTTTGTGTGATGTTGAGTTCTGTCAGAATTTGTGCGCGCCTGTCCGGAGGTTTTGTGCCGTGTGACCATTGTCGTGCTGTTCATCATGGAGGGAGTTTGATTATTCTGATATCAGAGCGGATGAGGATTTTGATTTGAGACATAATGTGCTTGACACCTATCTGGCGCAGGTTGAGCGGGCGCATTTTGCCCGCGATGCCGCGCAGGAGCAGGTTGCCGCCCGTCTGGATGCTTTGGCGCAGGCGCTGCATGACCGGCGTCTGGCCAGCAAATCCAGTGCGCTGGGCTGGATGTTCGGCGCGCGGCGCAGCAAAGCGTCGGTGAAGGGGCTGTATATCTGGGGGTCTGTGGGGCGTGGCAAAACCATGCTGATGGACCTGTTTTTCAATGCTGTGCAGGAACCGCACAAACGCCGCGTGCATTTTCATGCCTTTATGGCGGATGTGCATGCCCGCATTCATGCCTGGCGGCAGGCCAAAAAGGCGGGCAATCCGGCAGCGCTTTACAAGGGCGATGATCCGATCGCGCCCGTGGCTGCCGCTTTGGCGCAAGAGGCCCGCGTGCTGTGTTTTGACGAATTTGCGGTGACCGATATCACCGATGCTATGATTTTGGGTCGGTTGTTTGATGCGCTCTGGGCGCTGGATGTGGTGATTGTGGCCACATCCAATGTGGTGCCCGACCAGCTTTACAGCGATGGTCTGAACCGCGCCTTGTTTGTGCCGTTCATCCGGCGGATTCCGGACCATATGGACATTCTGAAGCTGGATGCGAATAAGGATTTCCGTCTGGAAAAGCTGAGAGGCGCAGCGGTTTATCATGTGCCGCCGGACAGACATGCGCTGGATCAGGCCTTTTTGATGCTGACCGGCAGTGTCAAAGGCAAGCCGATGGATCTGCCCTTGCTGGGCCGGTTGTTGCATGTGCCCCATGCGGCGGGGGGTGTGGCGCGGTTTTCCTTTGCAGACCTGTGCGAGGCCCCGATGGGTGCCGCTGATTTTCTGGCGCTGGCCATGCGGTTTCATACGGTGCTGATCGATCATATCCGTGTGATGCAGAGTGAGGAGCGCAATGTGGTCAAGCGGTTCATCATGCTGATTGATGCGCTTTATGACCAGCATGTGAAGCTGATTGCCTCGGCGGAGGCTGAGCCTTTCGCGCTTTATCATGCGGCGAGCGGACGTGAGGCCTTTGAATTTGACCGCACCATCTCCCGTCTGATCGAGATGCGCTCGGGCGAATATCTGGCGCTGGCGCATGGGCGCGCTGACTCGCAGGGCTCGACCAATACAACCGGACTGGTGGAAACGTGACCCGTGCCTATTCCGAACCGATGGATCAGCGTATTCTTGAGCTTGCGGCGGCGCATGTCCGGCTTTATGGCGTCAAACGTGTGACCATTGTCGGGGTGGCTGAAGAACTGGGCATGACCCATGCCAATATTTACCGTTATTTTCCCTCCAAGATTGCCCTTTTGGACGAAATTACCGCCAGCTGGCTCAAGCCGCTCGAATTGGGCCTGCGTGTGACGGCCGAGGCGCCAGACCCCGCCTATGACAAGCTGGAGCGGGTGCTTTCGGTGCTTCACCGCACCTATCGCAATAAATTTGAGGCAGACCCGCTGATTTTTGACCTGTTTGCCGACAGCGTGGTGCAGGGGCGCGGTGTGGCCCGCAAACACCGCAATCAGGTGCAGGGCACATTGCAGCGCATTGTCGAGGAAGGCATTGCCGGGGGCACGTTTGAGATGGCTGATCACCGCCGCGCGCTGGCGCTTGTGTTTGACGCCATGCACCGGTTCATACATCCGGTGCCGATCCGCATGGACGGAGAAATTCCCCGCAGCGCGCTGGATTTGCGGGTGGAGCGACTCATTCGTCTGGTGTTGAGGGCCATTGTTGCGGGCCGGATCTGAGCCGATTTTTGCGGCTGTCCATAGGAAAAGGCCGGAGGTTCCTTAAAGGCAGGCGGGCGGGCGGGCATGAAAATAGAGGCAAAAACCTGTTACAAATTACAAAATATGAATTTTGTAATAAGAATTCATCCGCCTGAAATTTGTGCAGACTTATGAGATTTCAGGTTTTATCCTCTTGTTTTATTGATATAATTATTATTGAGATTTCAGCTTTGTCTAAAAGGCTATTGGCCATTTGTCGACTTGCCAATGTCATGTTCCGGAGTCAAAAGACCCGCGAATTTCATTTCCCGGCTTAAATCAAGGACGGTTTACATG
Source organism: Beijerinckiaceae bacterium (assembly GCA_036723545.1). Classification (GTDB taxonomy): domain Bacteria; phylum Pseudomonadota; class Alphaproteobacteria; order Rhizobiales; family Beijerinckiaceae; genus JANXSV01. The sequence goes on along the minus strand of DAIMHB010000062.1, from coordinate 4,175 downwards.
TCTCGTAAAAAGATTGCACTGATTGGATCAGGTCAGATTGGTGGCACACTGGCGCTTCTGGCCGGGATCAAGGAGCTTGGCGATATTGTGCTCTTCGATATTGCCGAAGGCGTGCCGCAGGGCAAGGCGCTGGACATTGCCGAAGCCTCGCCGGTGGAAGGTTTTGATGCCAATATGTCGGGCGCCAACAGCTATGAGGGCATTGCGGGCGCCGATGTGATCATCGTCACCGCAGGTGTGCCGCGCAAGCCCGGCATGAGCCGCGATGATCTGCTCGGCATCAATCTGAAAGTCATGGATTCAGTGGGCAAGGGCATTGCCGAACATGCGCCCAATGCGTTTGTCATTTGCATCACCAATCCGCTGGATGCGATGGTCTGGGCGCTGCAAAAGTCCTCCGGCCTGCCCGCGCATAAGGTTGTTGGCATGGCCGGTGTGCTCGATTCCGCCCGCTTTCGTTATTTCCTGTCTCAGGAATTTAATGTCTCGGTGGAAGATGTCACCGCCTTCGTGCTGGGTGGTCATGGCGATGACATGGTGCCAAGCCTGCGCTATTCCACGGTGGCTGGCATTCCGCTGACCGACCTTGTCAAAATGGGCTGGACAACACAGACCAAGCTGGACGCCATTATTGAGCGCACCCGCAAGGGTGGCGGCGAAATCGTCAATCTGCTGAAAACCGGTTCGGCCTTTTATGCGCCGGCCTCCTCGGCCATTGCCATGGCGGAAAGCTACCTCAAGGACAAGCGCCGCGTGCTGCCCTGCGCCGCTGAGCTCAATGGCGAATATGGGGTCAAGGGTGTTTATGTCGGCGTGCCGGTGATCATCGGGGCCAATGGTGTTGAAAAGGTGGTGGAAGTTGCGCTGGATGCCGATGAGGCGGCGATGTTTGCCAAGTCTGTAGCCTCCGTGCAGAGCCTTGTCGAGGCGTGCAAGACCATCAATCCGGCTCTGGCATAAGGGAATTTTCCATGAATATTCATGAATATCAGGCCAAGGCGGTCTTAAAACAATTTGGCGTGCCGGTCTCTGCGGGCGTCGCCATTTTCTCAGCCGATGAGGCTGAAGCGGCCGCCAGGCAGCTTCCTGGCCCCCTCTATGTGGTGAAAAGCCAGATTCACGCCGGTGGGCGCGGCAAGGGCAAGTTCAAAGAGGCCAGCGCCGGCGAAAAGGGCGGCGTGCGTCTGGCCTTCTCGATTGAGGAAGCCAAAACCTTCGCGGCCCAGATGCTTGGCAATACGCTGGTCACCATCCAGACCGGCCCTGCGGGCAAGCAGGTCAACCGTCTTTATATTGAGGACGGTTCTGACATTGAAAAAGAGTTCTATCTTTCGATGCTGGTGGATCGCACCACCTCGCGCGTGTCTTTCGTGGTCTCCACCGAGGGCGGCGTCAATATTGAGGACGTGGCGCATAACACGCCTGAGCTGATCCACACCTTTTCTGTCGATCCGGCCACCGGCATTATGCCGCATCATGGCCGTGTCATTGCCAAGGCGCTCGGCCTCACCGGTGATCTGGCCAAGCAGGCGGAAAAGCTCAGTGCGCAGCTTTACACCGCCTTTGTCGCCAAAGACATGGAAATGCTGGAGATCAACCCGCTCATCATCACCAAGCAGGGCCAGTTGAAGTGTCTGGATGCCAAATTGTCCTTTGATGGCAACGCGCTCTATCGTCATCCCGATATTGCCGCTTTGCGCGACGAAACCGAAGAGGACGCCAAGGAAATTGAGGCCTCGAAATATGACCTCAATTACATCACGCTGGACGGCACCATCGGCTGCATGGTCAATGGCGCGGGTCTGGCCATGGCCACCATGGATATTATCAAGCTCTATGGCGAGGCACCGGCCAATTTCCTCGATGTCGGCGGCGGCGCAACAAAAGAAAAGGTGACGGCTGCTTTCAAAATCATCACGGCGGATGTCAATGTGAAGGGCATTCTCGTCAATATTTTTGGCGGGATCATGCGTTGTGATGTGATTGCGGAAGGTGTGATTGCGGCGGTGAAGGATGTCGGCCTGTCGGTTCCGCTGGTTGTGCGCCTTGAGGGCACCAATGTTGATCTGGGCAAGAAAATCCTGTCCGAATCCGGCCTGAATGTGCTGGCGGCCAATGATCTCGATGATGCCGCGCAGAAAATTGTCAAAGCTGTGCAAGATGCGCGCAAAGGGGCTCTCTAATGTCCGTTCTTATCAATTCTGAAACCAAGGTCATCTGTCAGGGCTTTACCGGCAAGAATGGCACCTTCCATTCCGAGCAGGCGATTGCCTATGGCACCAGAATGGTCGGCGGCACCTCGCCCGGCAAGGGCGGCTCCATCCATATCGGCCTGCCGGTGTTTGACACGGTGCTGGAAGCCAAATCCGCCACCGGCGCTGATGCCTCCGTCATTTATGTGCCGCCTCCGGGCGCGGCGGATGCCATTTGTGAGGCCATTGCCGCAGAAATCGGCCTGATTGTCTGCATCACTGAAGGTATTCCGGTGCAGGACATGATCAAGGTCAAGCGCGCGCTGATCGGCTCCAAATCCCGCCTGATCGGGCCAAACTGCCCCGGCGTGATGACGGCAGGTGAGTGCAAAATCGGCATTATGCCCGGCAATATCTTTAAAAAAGGCAATGTCGGCATTGTCTCGCGCTCGGGCACACTGACCTATGAAGCCGTGTTCCAGACCACACAGGAAGGCCTCGGCCAGACCACAGCCGTGGGTATTGGCGGCGATCCGGTCAAGGGCACCGAATTTATTGACGTGCTGGAGATGTTTTTAGGTGACCCTAAAACCGAGTCGATCATCATGATCGGCGAAATCGGCGGCTCTGCCGAAGAGGATGCGGCGCAGTTTCTGGCGGATGAGGCCCGCCGTGGCCGCAAAAAGCCGATGGTGGGCTTCATTGCCGGCCGCACAGCTCCTCCCGGTCGTCGCATGGGCCATGCCGGTGCGATTATTTCGGGCGGCAAGGGCGGCGCGGAAGATAAAATCGCCGCGATGGAAGCCGCAGGCATTCGTGTTTCCCCTTCACCGGCGCGCCTTGGAAAAACCTTGGTTGACGTTTTGAAGGGCTGAGAATTTCAGATTCGGGACGCGGCGCGACAGCTGCGTCCCCTTTTTTCACGCAGGATAGACCCGATGGCCCGCCAAGAACACAATGACGCTCTGCTGCAAACCTCTTTTCTTTATGGTGCCAATGCCGCCTATATCGAAGACCTTTATGCAAAATACCAGACCGATCCCGCTGCGGTGGATGCGGAATGGCAGGCGTTTTTTGGCGCATTGAATGATGACCGCGACTCTGTGGCCCAGAGCGCGCGCGGTGCCTCCTGGAAAAAGCCGAACTGGCCGCAGGTCGCCAATGGCGAGCTGGTCTCAGCCCTTGACGGCAACTGGGGCGTGGTTGAAAAAATTGTCTCGGATAAATTAAAGGCCAAAGCCGCTGCGCCGGACACTAAGCCGGTGATTGCTGCGGCGGATATTGAGCGCGCCACCCGCGATTCCGTGCGCGCCATTATGATGATCCGCGCCTATCGTATGCGCGGCCATTTGCATGCCAATCTTGACCCGCTGGGCATTGAGGCGCGCAAAGACCATGAGGAGCTGCACCCCTCGACCTATGGCTTTACCGATGATGATTATGACCGCAAGATTTTCATCGACAAGGTTTTAGGTCTCGAATTTGCCACCCTGCGCGAAATGCTGGTGATTTTGCGCCGCACCTATTGCGGCACCATCGGCTTTGAATTCATGCACATCTCCGACCCTGCCGCCAAGGGCTGGCTGCAGGCCTTCATCGAAGGGCCGGATAAGGAAATCACCTTCACAAGAGAGGGCAAGCGCGCAATCCTGTCGAAGCTGGTGGAAGCCGAAGGCTTTGAGAAATTTATTGATGTCAAATATACCGGCACCAAGCGCTTTGGTCTGGATGGCGGCGAGGCGATGATTCCGGCGCTGGAGCAGATCATCAAGCGCGGCGGCGCTTTGGGCGTGAAGGACATTGTATTCGGCATGGCGCATCGTGGCCGCCTCAATGTGCTTAGTCAGGTGATGGGCAAGCCACACCGCGCCATTTTCCATGAGTTCAAGGGCGGCTCTTTTGCCCCCGATGAGGTTGAGGGTTCGGGCGACGTCAAATATCACCTCGGTGCCTCGTCGGATCGTGAGTTTGACAATAATAAGG